>JBBQPY010000007.1:0-65931 GCA_038216735.1 Chthonomonadales bacterium | reverse complement strand
TATGGTCGGGTATCTCGGGACGCGGCTCGTACAGACAAGCGGATGGGAGGTGCGGATGTCCACAACCCCGCGCAACTTCGCGGCTCTGACGCTCAGCGCAGTCGATGGCAAACCGATGGATCAGTCGCAATCGCTGCTACTGACTGCGGTCGGCACGGTCGAAAACACCGCTATGGTCTGGAATAAAGAGCGGACTTCGCTCGGCACGAAATGGGGAACTGGACCGACGCTGGCAGAGGGTGTTCCTGCCGCGATCACAGTCCGTACGGTGATGACGGGTGTCACCGTCTATGCGCTCGACGCGACAGGCAAACGTCTTGGCATCGTTGCCTCGAAACTCGGCGGCGGAGCGGTGACTTTTGCGATCGGTCCCGAATACAAGACCCTGTGGTACGAGATCGAAGCGACAGTCAAGAAGTAGCCTCGGTGTGGGCTGCCTCGTATCATCCCACGACTGCCTGGAAGGCCTGCTATGGAATCGTCGGATCCGGTCACGTTTCGCATCCTGGCAGCGCGCGATGGCATCACTCTGCCTGATCCGCTGCCGCAGGACTGGCCGCTGGAGAAGTGGTTCGCCGCGATGTTTGACGTTCCAATCGAGGATTTCTCTGTCTTCAATTTAGCGCGCTCCTGTCGGCAAAATATGTATGTAGATGAGGTAATGCCGTACTGCCTCACCGCGCTGGACACCAATCCGCTCGCGGGTGAACTCTATAATGGAGAACTGCTGGTTGCAGTAATCACACTATGCACTGACTACTGGAAAACTCATTTCGATCAGCGCGATGCTGTCGTAACAGTCTGTTATCGCGCTTTTATGCAAAATGACGAAGATGATCAGGACTGGAAGCTGGCAGAACAAATCGAGTCTTGGGTCGCACTGCACGAAATCCTAATTCGATAAAATGTCCGCCTGCGGATCTACGCAGGCGGACACGATTTTGTTTTGTAGGAATATGGGTACTATGGTACCAGACGTTCTGGCGCGATTCAAAAACTTCAGGTGTTCAGCAGCTTGCGAAAGGTGAGTTGGTACTTGGCACATAGTCGCGCGATCGAAAAGAGTGACATCACAACTGCATGAGTATCGTCTACTACCTGCAACGCGTGCAGCGATCGGGCAAATCACAGCCTTTCATAAAACAGAGCAGGTTATCTCGTGCAGCAAATTGAATGCAAAAGTGAATGCAGGAGTATACACTTGATTTTCGGCTACGTTCTCGCGATCGCACATGCATTCTGCACCACTTACTGATTCGTTTTCTGCATTGCTTTCTCATCAAGGAGAGCTCATGTTCGACAAACTCAACGAAAGTTGGGCGCTGTTTCAGGCGAGTATCGCTGTACTCCGCTCCGACAAACATCTGATTGTCTTTCCCCTCATCAGCGGCATCGCGTCGCTGCTCATCACCATATCGTTTCTCCTCCCGGCGGGATGGTATGCATGGTCACATCACTGGTTTCAGATGGCGATGCATCCGGCACAGAGTGATGCCAGTATGGACGTACACCTGAGCAGCCCGATCGGCTATCTGGTCATGTTCCTGTTTTACCTGACGCAGTATGTCGTTGTGTTTTTTATGAACACCGCGCTTGTCGGTGCGGCAATCATTCGACTTCGCGGAGGAAAGCCGACGCTGCAGGACGGATTCGGTTTGGCGACCAGCCACTTTGGCGCGATTTTCGGATATGCGCTGATGGCGTCGACTGTGGGCATGGTGATCCGCGCCATTTCCGACCGCGTGGGGATTTTCGGGAAACTCGGCATGGGCCTATTCGGGCTTGCCTGGAACGTGGCGACCTACCTGGTCGTCCCCGTATTGATCATGGAGAATGTCGGACCCGTCGCCGCAGTGAAGCGCAGCACGGCGCTGTTGAAACAGACGTGGGGCGAGCAGGTCATCGGCAATGTGGGAATGAGCTATGTGAGCAGTCTGCTTATGCTGCTCTTGGTTGGGTGCTTCCTGCCGTTTCTTGTGATGGGCATAAGTATGGAATCGATACCGCTCATCGTGACGGCGAGTGTGCTGTTCGTACTGGCGGTCACTGGCTTGTGCCTGCTGCAATCGGCACTATCGGGAATTTATACGGCAGCCATCTATCTCTATGCTTCTGATGGCTATACGGGCGGTCCGTTCCGTCCGGACATGATCCAGAGCTCCTTCCGCCGCAAATAACGAGGGATGGAAGCAGAAAAAGGTCTCCGCTGGCACTGAGGCGTGTGCCAGCAGGAGCAGGCTTCAGTTTCATTCAGGGGCAAATCGCAAGCCTGGGAATCGGGCAGCAATATACAGCGAAGTCAACGTCACATTCACAGACAGGTAGGCAGATTCACTGAGAGTCAGCTGCCTGCCTGTTCAGCCTTTACCCCTCAGCGCCTTCGCTCAGCCCACAAGCAACTTCTGCCAGGATGTCCATTCACTACCCTGCTGCAATTTTTCTTACAGGGATAAATCCCTTGGTGATGAATTGTCAAACAAAAAGCAACCGAAAGGTTACGTTCATGAATAAACTCCTCTCGACAGGACTTTTATCAGCGATTGTCAGCACCGGAGCCATCGCACAGACTACGGTCAAAACCCCGATCGCCAACGGCCCGTTTGAGCCCACGATGGAATCGCTGAAGCAGTATCATTGTCCGAAATGGTTCCGCGACGCCAAGTTCGGTATCTGGGCGCACTGGGGCCCGCAGTCGGTGCCGATGGATGGCGATTGGTATGCCCGGCAAATGTATCAGCAGGGCAATGCACAGTATGAGGATCATCTGGCGCATTATGGTCATCCTTCGATGGCTGGCTACAAGGACATCATTCCGCTGTGGAAAGCGGAAAAATGGGATCCGGATCGCCTGATGGAGCTTTATAAGAAAGCCGGCGCGAAATACTTTGTCAGCATGGGCACGCACCACGACAATTTCTTTCTCTGGAACTCGAAGATTCACCGCTGGAACGCCGTCAATATGGGGCCGCACCGCGACGTAGTCGGTGACTGGCAAAAGTCGGCGAAGAAATTCGGGCTGCGTTTCGGTGTATCCGAGCACCTTGGCGCGAGCTTCACCTGGTTTCAAGGAAGCCATGGCGCGGACAAGACGGGACCTAAAGCCGGAGTTCCCTATGATGGCGCCGATCCGCAGTATCAGGATTTATACCACTTCCCTGCCGAACCCGGCGACACGGGCTGGTATAGCAATAACCCGCGCTGGCAGCAGCAATGGTACACCGAAATCAAGGAGCTGGTCGACAACTATCATCCCGATCTTCTATACAGCGATGGCGGCGTTCCTTTCGCCAACGAAGTCGGACGCAGCATGATCGCGCATCTATATAATTCCAACGCGGCTCGTCATGGCGGCAAGGTTCAGGTCGTCTATAATTGCAAACAGGTGTCCGATGGTCGCTGGGTGGAAGACCTGGAACGAGGCATTATGCCGGGAATTTCTGCTTTCCCATGGCAGACCGATACCTCCATCGGCGATTGGTTCTATAACCGCAACTGGAAGTTTCGACCGCTGAGATGGGTCGTGCACACCCTCGTCGACAATGTCAGCAAGAACGGAAACTTGCTCCTCAATGTGGTACAGCGCCCGGACGGATCGCTCGACCCGGAAGTGGAACAGATGCTCGAGCAGATGGCGAAATGGAGCGCGGTGCACGGCGAAGCGATCTTCGGCTCTCGCCCGTGGCAGGTATATGGTGAGGGCGCAGTCAAGGCAAAAGGCGGCAGTTTCAAAGAGGATTTCACGTATTCTGCGAGGGATATTCGGTTCACTACCAAAGGGGCGGCACTCTATGCTCTCGCGCTTGGCTGGCCTGAGAACAATCAGATTGCGATACGCTCACTCGCAAAGCCGACCGGGCAAGCAATCAACCAGATCACCCGCATCGAGCTTCTCGGAAGCAAGGAGAAGCTCACGTGGACGCAGACAGCCGACGATTTGATCGTGAAACTGCCCGCAGAGCGAGTCTCCGATCTCACGGTGGGTTTGCGAATCATCGGCAAAAACCTGACAGCGGTGCCGATTCCTGAAATCATCGGGACTATCCGACCGGATTCAACCGGCACGCTCACGTTGTCAGCGGAGACGGCGGATCTGCACGGCGACCAGATCAAGACGGAAGAAAAGAGTGGGCAAACGAACATCGGCTACTGGGATCGGGCAGACGACCGGGCTTCCTGGCATGTACACATCTCCGCTCCTGGCACATATACTATCGCGGCAAGTATCTCAACGATCTCCCCAAATTCTGAATTCGTAGTCGAGGCTGCCGGTCAGCAGATCACCGCCAAAGTAACAAGCACCGGAAGCTGGGACAACTTCGTGAACGTTGAGGTTGGCCGCATGGATATCAAACAGCCAGGCGATTTCGTTATCATCGTCAGACCACGAAATGCCACGACATGGATGCCCATCAACCTGCGGAGCATCGTCATCAAACCAGTGAACTGATGCTCCTCGACGCAAATACGTTTATTTAAGGGTTTGTAAATAAAAGCTCCCGAGTTGTTTGGGCGCAGCTTGACTCGCCCTTTTGCCATCGAGAAGTAATAGCTTTACAGACCCTCAGCAGAGCAGATTACTTATTGGCTGCCTACGCCCTTCACGCGCATCTGCATCGCATACAGCCCTTTACTTGCCGTGATAAAAAGCGTATGCCGGTCTTTGCCACCGAAGCATACATTTCCTGTCCACGCTTCCGCCACCTCGATGTGTTCTATCTGCTTCCCGGCCCGATCGAAAATCGTAACGCCCTTCCCCGTCAAATACACGTTGCCTTCGTTGTCGATCGTCATGCCGTCAGAACCAAGCGAGCAGAACAGTCGCTTGCCCCGCAGCTTGCCGTCTGGCTCGATATGGTAAACATACGTTTTATTCGCGCCGATGTCTGCCACATACAGCGTTTTACCGTCCGGTGTTCCGATAATTCCGTTGGCTTTCTCGTAATCGGTGTCGGCAGCTGTAAGGGTTTTGTGATCAGGAGCCAGATAGTAGACGCCCTGATGCGGCAGTTCCTTCTGCTCCCGCTTCCAGTAGGGTCGCTCGTAGTAGGGATCGGTGAAGTAGAGCCCTCCATTGGAGCGCAGCCAAACGTCGTTAGGACCGTTGAGGAGCTTGGTCTGGTAATCCTTCACGACGACGGTGACCTTACCCGCCGGACTGATACGCCAGAGTTCGTTTTTCTCGTCGGCGCAAGCCCACAGGTCACCTTTTGCGTCGAAGCAGAGACCGTTTGCGCGTCCGCAGGGCTGTAGGAACACGGAGAGCTTTCCGGCGACGCTCCACTCCATGATCCGATCATTGGGCTGGTCGGTAAAGAAGACATTGCCCTTCGCGTCGCAGGCGGGTCCTTCGGTAAACTCGAAGCCATCCGCCAACTTTTGCAGGTGTGCTCCTGGCGCAATTACATCCGCGCGAACTGGCTCAGCGTATCCGCCCGAATAGCAGAGCGCCAGGCAAGTCAAGAGCAGCCGTTTCGCACCCATTCCGTTTTTCATCACTTGCCTCCTGCCGCAGCAGCGCGGCGAAAATCTTTATCTCTCAAAAATAGGAACTCAATAGGAACTATTCGTTCGACATTACCCGACTCTTCTCCTAATCCCCTCTCCTGTGTCTGAACTTTGATTGAGCGGGTTAAAAGTTTAGACAGCGAAACATATTCGAATACATTGCCCAGAATTTTATCTGAGGCTTTCAAGCGTGAAGCAATTAAAGCAAACCGTTTCGCTCCTCAATCATAGGCAATCATTCTATCCCTTCAATCAATCCGTTCAATCAAAGTTCAGACAATTTGAAGGACAGGGGCGGGAGACGGGGTAAAGGGACAGACGACGACGAAGGCGGTGCAGTGGCTGCCATTCAGCATCGAAGGGTAGGATTTCTGCCCTGTCGCAAAAACAGAAGAAGCCGGCGTTCCATCCTCTCGCCCCTCAATGAATACCTCACCGCCGTGCGCCTCTACGACCTTACGCACCGAAAGCAGACCCAAACCTGTCCCCTCTACTTCCGTATGCATGTCAAGACGACCGAAAGCGACAAAAAGCTGATCGGCTTGCGCTTTCGTAATGCCTTTCCCGGAGAGGCCCTCATCAGCGACAGCGATCAGCAGGCGCTCGTCGGCAGCGCGCCAGAGGATATGCACATCGCCATCACTGTATTTCAGGGCATTCCCAATCAAGTTCATGAACACGGTCGTCAGTTTCATGGCATCGGCATCGATGTTCACTTCCGCACCGCTCATCACGATCTTTCTATTATTCGCGAAACGCGGTTTCTGATAATGAACGCCCGTCTCCAGGATATGCCGTACCGAAACGGGCTTTAGATCGACAGGAATCGGCTTGCCTTCCAGCACGCGAGTCTGCTCCATCAGGGACAGCCGCAGATGATTGAGCATCTCGGCGCCTTCGGTAATGATATGAGCGAACTCTTTAAGTGTCTCGGGATCGACATCGCCGCCATCGAGGAACATCTCCATCGTCTGTGCCCCGGTCTGCACCGCAGCCAGCGGATTGCCCAGATCGTGTACGACACCGCCAATCGCCTGACTGAGAATTTGAAGCATTCCTTCTGTGCGTTCGCGCTTCCGCTGCTCTCCCATGCGCTCCTGCTCCAGCAGATAATGGGAAAGGAAAGCATTGCGCGCATTGAACTCCAACGAGTAGCAGGCCGCCGCGCCGATACAATTCGCCGCAAGAATAAAGAATGTATTATTCAGAAAAATTGGTACGCCGTTCGCGACAGAGAACACCTTCTGGTAGCCCAGGGCAGAAATCAGGTAGGCGAAGACGAGCACTCCATTAGAGAGGATCGCATACCAGAACCGCAGCCGCAGAAAGCAGTACCCCACCATGCACACGAGAAGCAACCCCATCGGATAGCAGAGATAGCCCAGTTCGCCGGGCTGCGCCAGACAAGACATCGCGATTACGCCTAAGCCTGCCGGGAGAAGTTCCATACTGGCTAACGGCTGCATAAATCGACGAAACAGGGGAGAGAAACTCACCAGAACAATACCGAGCAGTACAGGCATCACCAGAGCGAAACGAATGAGCCAGATACTGTGAGTCGCCGAAGGTACGGCATAAGGATCGAGAAATCCGAAGAGCATCCAGATCGCGGCAGATGCGATCAGCCCGGCGCGGCACAACGCTGCAGAATTGTCGAAGTAGTCCTCGCGAAACAGGCTTTCGAGCGGATCTGGAAAGTGCAGCCGTTTTACGTAGCGCATCAGATTCGGAGTATCGTCCATGCAGCCTTTCCTCGCATAATGTTGCCCTTCATTGTTTCGTCTTAGCGTAAATGAGTGTTTCACTCGGAACTTGAAACGCTGGACTGAAAAATGCAAACGCCCTCTCGCCGCGCAATTCACGCCAGTCTCCTCGCAGCGTATGTTGCGGGTGATGTGGATTTCTACTCCTTCGCAGATCGTTTACTTCTGAGCGCGACGATCACGCAGGCTGACCGAAGCAGAAACAGACTCCGTAAGGCTCTTTCGCGAAGAAGATACGATACTGATTTCCAGAATGTTCACTGGAGCTGATTTCAGACGGCTCGATGCCTTTGGCGGCGAGTTCGGCACGCACTGCGTCTACATCGCTAACGTTGAAATAGACGCTCGCCTGTTCGGGATCGACCCCATTCACTTCCAGTCCAATGATCACTTCGTCACGAACGAGTGTCGCTCGTTTCGCGTCATGCTCCCTCACCATAAAGCCCAGTACCTGCCTATAGTAGCCAATGGCGGGAGCGATCTCTTTGACTGGCAGGGCATTCACGTCGCTATTACCGATCGGGAAGACACTTCGAAACACTGGCTTCGTTGTCATCGTGGCTGAGTTTTCCATTTCTTAAACCAGAGTATTCTTATCTCAGGGTTGAAACTAAAGTGCGCAGACTTGAATCGGAAAGCCAGCCCAATTTGTTCGACCTGTATCACTCAGGCGATCATGACGGAGAGGCGCTGTCCTGCCATTACCGTAACAGCGCTCTTCATCTCGATTTCGATGCGTCCGGCATGGTTCTTAAACGTGGACCGAACTCCCACGCCTTTGTGCTCGACATCCACTTTCGTCGGCTGCCAATCCAGCGGAACCGTAAATGCGAGCGTACGCAGTGTGAGGCTGCCCGATTTGAGATCGATCTGCAGATGTTGCTTCGTGTTCTTTCGCTGCTGGCTGAAGCTGCCCCACCCTTCTGCCGTCGTGAACGCGCTTTTGAAATCCTCCGGCGATAGACGTGGGGCGAAACCGAGATGTCCTTTGGGACCATGATGCTCATAGCCGCAAGCGGCGATAAATACGCCGTAGCTCGCCATTGCGCGCGCATAGTGATCGCTGCACTCGACTTCGTTCCAGGGATTGCGCCGGGATGGATGGTACCGGTCGTGGATCGTGCGGATCACAGCTAGCCCTTCCGTCAGCATGCCTTCCCAGAGCATATGCCCGGCGACTTGATGCTCGAAACCGCTCATACATTCGTTGAAATACATCGCGCTCCAAGCGCTCGGATGATCTTTGAACTCTTTATCGTCGCCTTTCGGGTGCGTGACCATCAGCATGCCCCCTTCGCCAGGCATCGCATACCAGCGTCCGGTCGTGTGGATTTTTCGATAGGGTCCGACGTCCGGCGTGAAGTTGTATTTCCAGAGGGCGTTCAGCGCGCTGCTCGTTTCCTTCTCCGGCAGAATGCGCCCCAGACCGACCTGGAACGCCCAGCTCTGCCCGAATACCTGATCGATCAGGCATCCATCCCACGAGCCGACTGCGTCGAGATGCGCGGGATCGGGCTTCTGGATGAAGTACTCCCCGTTGTACAGCTCCCTGATTTTGTGCGTGCCTCGATCGAAGATCGTACGCGCTCGCTCTGCAAAAACCGTGTCCCCAACCTCGTGTGCCATCTCTTCTCCGGCGCGAAGCGCGGCGAGATACAGCGAACTCAGCCATGAGATCTGCCCAAACCATTCGGCATCGAGCGTATTGTGCTGTGCGCCTTCGATAATGCCGTCCCCGTTGCCGTCGCGCTCGATCAGGCATTCCAGCGAACGCTTGATTTTCAGCCAGGTGCGCTTCAGGAACGCGCTGTCACCCGACATCTGGTGTTCTCGGTAGGCACGCAGAATCGTTCCCGCCTGACCGTCGATCGCGATACCGACATGAAACTCGCCCCGGTGGTCGATGATGCCTGTGATCGGATCGAAAGCGAGTTCGTAGTCGACCCTTTCGCGTGTGTCACGCTCCAGTGCCGGAAAGATGCGCCCGACCGCCTGAGCATATTGCCAGACATGGGTACAGGTTCCCGCGCAGCATCCGACCCCCTCCCAGGCATAAAACCGCCCCGAGGCGAGGCGATAGCAGGTCGAGGTGGCAAGTATAGACGTGTTGGCGAAGGTGCGGTCGAGGAACCAGTACGGCAGCGTCGAGTCATACCAGGTATCGTGCCATAGCTTTGTCTGGCGGACAAGAGACACATAGTTGGCGGCAAGAAAGTCGGAGACAGCGGCGGCTGAATCGAAACGAGTCGCATAGTGCCGCCCGCCCAGATCGACGACCCCATCGAGCTTCAAGTTTGGAAAATGCCAGGTGATCGCGAAGGCGACTGTGGCTTCCTGCCCGGGCTGCAGCGTCATTTTCCGCGCGAGCGCACCCATCAATTTCTGCCCGAACGGAACCTCCGCTGCCTCTGTCGGATGTTTTATGTCGGTCGACTTCGTCGTTTGTTTAGCAGTCTTATGTGCAAAAACCGTTTCGAGATCTTCTCCTGCAGTCAGCGCGTCGGACCCAGTGTCGGATTTATGGGCGTCGAGCAAAGTGAGGGTCATCGTGCCGAAGTCGAACGCCTCTTCAAGTGTGCCGCTGTCGAGCATCGGCTCGTCTGCGAACTCGATCTGGTCGATACAGATGTGTCCCCAACCACCGCTGTGCGCATCGACGATCTCGATGTGCGCTGACTGACCGATCAGCGGCTCGACCTGCCATGCCGCCCATTTTAGCTGGTCGGAGTTCTGCCCGGTCTCAGTGCGAACGGTTTTGCCGTCGATCACGAGGTTGATGCAGGTCTCTTTCGGATGATTGCCTCCGCCGATCAGGAAGCGAAGGTAAGGGCGCGAGATCGTGAACTGCTGCGAGATCAGTTTGCCCTGCGGTCCGTCTTTGCCGAGATAGCTGTTGACAAATCCCTTCCCGCTGAACCCGCTGACGTGCTGGTCCTCTTCTAAGTTACCGTGTGCGGGAGCGGTGCCGAACGCGGTGCCATCCACTTTCCAGTCACCATAATTCGCGCCCTCGAAGTCGGCGAAAACCTGCGGGGGATGTATTTCACGCTCCGCTTTCACCGAAGCAGCGCTGCATTCGAGACGCAGGACATTTGCGGCACGGGCGATCTTATTGCGACGAACGCCCTGCGCCGTCTGTCCCGAGTGCAGACAGACGGCGTTCTCCAGCCAGCCGCCGAGTTCTGCTTCGACCGGCTTTTCGCTCGTGTTGCGAACCGTGTAGCGCAGGATGGTAGCGGGCAGTCCAGAGCTCTCTGCATCGAGCGGGATGAACGGCGAAAATGCCTCGAGCGAGACTTCGACGGGCAAGTTTGGATCGCGATAATCGACATAGCCGATCGGGTACTCGCCGCAGAAAGTAACGTCCCGAAAACCGGAGCGGTCTAATGAATGCACGGTAGATTCGCTACCAACCGTCACACGCAGAGCGAATCCCTGGTCGAGCGGCGATATGGCGCGCATCGGGTGAGCGTAGTTTGGACCGTTCGAGCCGCCATCGTAGATGCGATTGAAGATGTCCCAGTGCCACAGCCTGCCGTCACCGCCCAGATAAAGGGTGCCCGTACAGATTCCGCCGACGGGCATGCCAATCTTATCGAGGTCGCTGCCGCTGTACGTGGTGCGCTTGCCCCGTGCCGTCAGCGAGGATACCCACTCCGGGCGGAGTTTTTTGTCGGCAGGGATCAACTGCGCGAAGTCGGATTTTTGAAAAGGTCCTGCCATCGCCTGCCACTCCGTTCCTGCGGCAGCGACCGCGCTGAAGCCGATCATCTGTATAAACTGCCGTCGATCGATGTGCGTTAGTCGCGTATTTTCTTTTCTCATTGAACCTTCTGACTGGAACATTCTGCCTGAAGAACGCGGTGGATCTGAAATCTGCCGAAAAAGCAGGCAGCACGTTTGTCAGCCGCTCAAGCGATGCCAAGCACATCGCGCATGTACGTGCGGCTGATTGCGGCGGACTCTTCGGGGGCAATCTTTGTGTTGTCCTGTTCGGAGACAACCCATTTCGCCCCCACCTCGGTCACGGCAGCGTAGGCGGCTTGTAGATCGACCTCGCCCCGACCGAGTTCCGTAAACTCTGGGTGCGCTTTGCCTTCGGCGTCTATCACTCTGCGCCCGTCCTTGAAATGAAAATATCCGGTGCGATCTGAGTGCTTCCTGATGAATTCTGCGGGATCGCCGCCTGCGTAGTGAACCCAGAAAACGTCGATGTTTAACTTGACAAATGCGGGGTTGGTCTCCTGCGTTAGAATATTCATGCCGTTCGTGCCGCCGAGGTCTTTGAACTCCCAATCGTGATTGTGGTAGTTAAAGGAGAGCCCTGCATCGGCAAGCCGTTGCCCTGCCGCATTGAAAACTTCCGCCGATTCTTTATATCCCGCCACACTCCCGCCATCGGCCACGCCCGAGCACATAAAATGCGTCAAACCGACCGCTTTGGCATACTCGATGTGGTCATTGAGTTTGTTGGGATCGGCATAGTCACCGTAGCCGAAGTGTGCCCCGGAGACGCGCAACCCCGTCGTCGCAAGCAGCTCATGGGTTTTTTCCTCGCCATATGCCTCGAACAGATTGCCTGCCTCGAACGCAGCATAGCCTGCTTTTGCGACATCACGCAGGACGCCTGCGATGTCTTTCGGGAGCCGATTTCCGAACACGATCAGCTGAATCGATGCCTTCGGAGGTGTGTGTGCCATTTAAAATCATTCTCCTTCGATCTGATTTGAAGTGCAGGGGTTAATTTGTTGGCAGGCGCAAGTCACGAATTCGAAGCCTGCGTCAGGACTGAGAATGTCGCCGAGTACAGATACGCCGTACTCCGGTCAAATACCTGCCTGCTATTGAATAACCCGGACGGCATCTATTTTGCAAGGACGGCTTCAAGAAGGGTAGCATTTATGATGCAGGCGCAGTCTGAGAATGGCGATGACGAACATAGGATCGCTAACCACCAGGGACGTTGACTTGACAAAAATACCCTGCACATCTTATAATAACTGACTGCCGCAGCCGAATGGACAGCAGAAACAGAGCAGCTATCTCTCCGAATTAAAAGGTGTCTGGCTGAGGCGTAACGGCTGATGCCGTTTGCGAAGATCGCTCTGTGGATTCCCCGGAAATGCCGAAAGTCTACTCCGGCGCTGAAGTTTGTACGCGCCACATGCCGATATTAAGAAAGGTACAGTCCCTTTTGATCGGAGGCTTCGACCCACCGTCGCCAGGAGGCATGGTGTCCGACGTTCGCTGACAGTCTGTCGCATCTAATGCGGCGCCCACAATGAAACCATTTACAAACCCTCAGGGATTCCTAAATCGACGCGTTAACTCCGATCCCCTGCGCGGAAAAGGCAGGTCTACGCCACGCCGGATCGATCGCGCTAAAGCCTGCCTGATGCTCGTGACTATCGCTCTGCTCTCAGCGATGATGTCGGTGCATCTGCGTCAGGATCGGGTTTCACTGCACCTCGGAAATATTAGCGATCGCGAAGTGCGCGCAGGACGTAGTGTCTTCTTCGCGAACACAGAGAAGACGGCTCGTTTGCGCCAGATTGCCCAGCAGTCCGTGCGCCCGAGCTATGACGTCCAGGAAAATGCACCCACCAACGCGTCCCGTACGCTCGATGAACTGTTCGAGCGCCTTCAGTCCGAAAGGGCGCCCCTCCTTCAGCATTCGCCCCCGCGCGCTAAATCGGTAACCGAAGCCGCACGTTCGCTGCAGCCGCAGTTTGGCTCACTGTTGTCAGAAACACAACTTCGACGACTGCTCACAGTTACCCCCGCTGTCTTCCAGAAACTGCACGATACCACCGCCCGCCTCGTCAGCGAAGAGATGGATCGCGAGATTCGCGATACCTCTGCCGACCTGCGACGAGCACAGCGCGACATCGCGCATGCCGCCCAGGATGCCCTTCCCGCACCGGCCGACGTTGCCGTCGTCAGCGCGCTCGCGCAGCAGGCAATACGTCCTAACCGCCTCTACAGCCAGCGCAAAACCGAAGCTGCGCGAGTCGCGGCAGTACGCGCCGTCGCCCCAATCTATGAGCGCATTACTCTCGGCGATCGCATCATCGGCGCCGAGGAACCCGTCACGCAGGAGACGGTCGACAAGCTCACCGCGCTTGGACTGCTCGATCCACGTCAGGCGCTCACGACCGGTCTCGCCGTCAGTATCCTTGCAGCCGTAATGGTGCTGCTCGCCGTCGTCTACATTGCACGCACGCTGCCAGCTCTCTATAAAGATACTCGCCGCCTCTGTCTGCTCGCGCTGATCGTCTGCTGCAGCGTCTTCGGGCTGAAAGTCGGGGCGACGCTGTTAGGTCTCCCGATCTCGACCTGGCAGTCCGGCTATCTCGGAATGATGAGCGTTGCCGCGGCGGGAATGCTCGTCAGCGTTCTGCTCGATGTGCATCTCGGAATGCTGATCGTTGCGCTGCTGTCCGTGCAATCAGGTTTGATTATGAACCACGAAATCCGATTCACGGTCATGACCCTGCTCGGTGGACTGGTCGGAATCGGCAGCGTTTCGAGCGCGCGCAGTCGTAACAATCTACCCGCAACCTGTGCCGCGCTCGTGATTACCAATCTCTGCCTGGTCTGGCTGCTCGGCATGATCTTCAACGACACAATTACCGAGCTGCTTACGGGTTCAGCGTGGGCGGTCGGCGCGGCTATTTTTGCGACTTTCGTCTTCTGGTTCGGCGTCCAGGCGCTCGAAAAGCCTTTCGGTATCCTGACGCATACTACTCTGCTGGAAATGTCTGCGTTCGACCGTCCCCTTCTGCAGCGGCTCTGCGCGATCGCACCCGGAACCTATGCGCACAGCATGATGGTCGGAACCCTCGCTGAAGCGGGAGCGCAGGCGGTCGGCGCAGATGCGCTTCTCTGCCGCGTCGGAGGCTACTATCACGACATCGGTAAAATGAACCGACCGGACTTCTTCGTCGAAAACCAGCGGCAGGAAAACGTTCACGGTCGCCTCAGCCCATCGCTCTCAGCTCTAATCATCCTTGCTCACGTGCGCGACGGCGTCGAAATGGCAAAAGAGCACAAGCTGCCCGCCGAGATACGCGACATCATCGCTCAGCACCACGGCACGACTCTGATCAGCTATTTCTATCATCAGGCGCTCGCCGACAACGAAGGTGGCGACTGCATTCCGCCCGGTCTGGAAGAGAAGTTCCGCTATCAGGGACCGAAACCACAGACCCGCGAATCCGCTATCGTGATGCTCGCCGACTCGGTGGAAGCTGCCGCCCGCTGTCTGGATAAGCCCGACACCGAGAAGCTGGAAGCGTTGATTTCGAATATCGTCCGCGGCAAAATCGAGGATGGACAGTTCGATGACTGCGCCCTGACATTCCGTGACGTGCACAGCGTCACCGATTCTTTCCTGCATGTGCTCGGCGCAATGCATCATGGGCGCATCGCCTATACTGTGGAGCCGAAAACGGCTACTGGTCAGCCGATGGAGGTAGTGCGCGCCGATCTGCGTACGACACCAGTCACCGCTGCGTTGCCCCTCGAAAACGCGCGACTTGCGACAGTCTCCGAACTGCCGAAGTTCGAGAGCGGCGCGGCATATCTTCTCACAGGCGTCGAACCCGAGGTACTCTATGGGCGTAGCGATTCAGAACACACAGAGATACCGGGTGAGAACTGCCCCATTGAGACAGGCGCTGCGCCAGCTATTGGCACTCGAAGACATCCGCCGCGCCGACATCAGCGTCCTGCTGACCGATGACACGGCGATCCAGGAAATGAATCGCGCTTATCGCGGCTACGATAAGCCGACCGATGTACTTTCGTTTGCCCTGATGGAAACGATCGAAGGAGCGCCCTCCGCGCCGTTAGAGCCAGGCATGGCACGTATGCTTGGCGATGTGGTGATTTCGGTCGAGACGGCGGTCCGACAGGCGGAGCGGCATCAGATCGAGCTCTCAGCAGAACTGGCTTTGCTTGCCGTCCATGGCACGCTGCACCTGCTTGGCTATGAGGACGAAACGGAAGCGGGGGCGGAAAAAATGCGGCTCAGGGAGCGCGAAATACTCGGGGTCGAACTGTTCTGAAGGAAGAGCCCGGTCGCAACCGTGCAGTGATTAGAGGACTTATCTTACGTACCGGGTCTCAGGCAGAATGCATTCTTTCCTGATAGACACACGGGACTGAAGTCCCGGTCTGAAATTGCGAAGTCCGCCTGCGCGGACTGAGACCGGACAGAGATCGGTACCGCGTCCGAAGCAAGCCTGGCAAACAGAAGGATGCACATCCAGAGCGACGCCGAATATGTTCGAAGCGCAGCAGGACACGTTCGAGGCGCAGCGGAAGTAGCCCGAGCGGGGTCACCGTAGGTACGCTCCGGTTGGTTCGCATTTTCTGGCGTATGGTAAAATAGAGCATCTGAAGTATCAACATTACGGCACGGAGAATAGCGATGCCACGAACCTTGACATCTCCCGGTAAGACCCTGCCGGATGAACCTGCGCCACCCCGAAAACGATGGACACGTCACGACTGCGAACGACTGGAGCGGGCAGGGCTACTGCCGGAACGATATGAACTGCTCTACGGGGAAATATACGACAAAGTGACCGTCAATCCGCGGCATAGTATTACTCTCCTACTTCTAGCATCCTGGCTCGAACAGATATTTGGTCGTCTCAATGTGCGGACACAGGACCCAATCCGTCTTCCCGATCAGGACAACAAACCGGAGCCCGATGTTGCGGTGATGCGGAAAGCAGTCACTGCTTACCTACAGCAGCATCCTGCTCCTGAAGACCTGCTGCTAGTGGCAGAAGTCTCGGATACGACACTCGCCTTCGATCTGAAAGAAAAGGCTCGGCTCTATGCCTGCGCCGGAATTTCCGAATACTGGGTGATAGACATCGCAGGGCGACGGGCAGTGGTTCATCGTCAGCCCGCCACCGACGGCTATCGGGAGATAAACGAATATGCCGAAGAGGAGTGGCTCTCCACTATGGCGCGCCCGGAGGTCGAGGTACGCGTTGCTGATCTTCTCCCTCCGATACAGACGACTTCGCTGTCGGAATTGTAATTACAGATGAAATCGTATCTGTTCTGTCTTAGCTAAAAGAAGCTGCCATGACGACGAACTGAAGTCGCTCGATAAACTTCTGTGGAACAGCGGGGGGCGCTGCTTCCGACGCCCTGTTTGCATAGTCCGTGTCCCCGCTGGTACGACCGCTCTCTCGTCAGCGCATCTGCGCCTCCTCAGACCGACGTTGCGGGAAAAGAGATCGGAGGGAGAGGCTGTTGATCTAATACTGCCTTGTGCCGTCTTTAAGATCAGTGGGTGTGTTGGAGAGGAATTGAAAGTCAGGTAGAGAGATCGAGGAGATTCAGTGGCTTCACGCCGTAAAAATGCGCTGTCCGGGTTCAAACACGCGCAGGAAGGCGTTCTGCACTGCTTTCGGACGCAGGCGCATATGCGCTACCATTTCTATACGCTCGTTGCGGTGCTGCTGTCGGGGCTGCTGCTCAATCTCGACAATCGGGATATGCTCGTACTGGTGTTTGCGATCACGCTCGTGATCGTCACTGAGATGATCAACACAGCCATCGAAGCGATCGTCGACATGATTACCGAGAACTACGATCCGCGCGCCAAACTCGTCAAAGACATCGCAGCGGGCGCGGTGCTACTCGCTTCGCTCAATGCCGTGATATCAGGCGTACTGATTTTTTTCGGACAGGATCAACTCAAACATATCCATAAACAGCTCGAGTCGACCTCCGACACGAACATCACGCGGGTCGTGGTGATGAGTATTGTTACGCTCACTTTGATCGTAATCATCTCGAAACTGATCAGCAGCACCGGTTCGCCCTGGCACGGAGGCATTATCAGCGGGCATAGCGCAATCGGCTTCCTGCTCGCGATGACCATTTTTTTTACGGCACGCAACACGATCGTCGCCTTTCTGGCGATACTGCTCGCAATACTCGTTGCTCAGAGCCGGGTCGAGGCGGGCGTCCACTCCCTGCGGGAAGTCGCACTGGGAGCGGTGCTCGCCATTCTGCTGACATCACTCGTCTACTGGGTGATGCCCAAAGTCCGGGCACGTATGAACGTGCCCGCCAGGAAAACAGCAGATCGTGTCCTTTTTCCCCGCACTGTTCCGCAAGAGACAGTTCGGCGAACGAGACACTTCGACCCGCAACGCATCGAGGGAGAATCGATTTTTGTTACCTCACAGACGTAATCGCGCTCAACAGTCAGACCCGCCACCTGCAGTGCCCGAAGCGCGTTCAGACCGCGACGCAGGTCCCGAACGCCCGCGCCAGACTCGCACCGGCGCGACATCAAGGCGAGTAACGTCGCCGCACCCTGCGGCGCCAACTGCATCGAATTCATTTTCATCGAAGCGTTCTCAAAAAGCGTCAGGCAGATCGCCTTTAGAGCCACTGCACAGAGGGACGCAGATGCTCACGATGAACCCTCTCTCCTCGCGCCTCTCCAGAACACGCTTGCTGGCGCTGTTCCTCGTTGTGCTGATGCTCGTTGTTGCTGCGGGACTGGTGTTCGCAGCGCCCGGCGACTCGATTGCCGGAACGAGTGGAGGTTCTCCGGACCGCGGCGCGTCATTCGATCCCGGCAAAATGCTGTGGGAGATGGTTTTCGTCGGTGTCCTGATCATCATCAATGCTTTCTTCAACGTCGCTGAATACTCGCTGATCACAATTCGTAAAACACGGGTACAACAGCTGGTCGAGGAAGGCAATCGCAGCGCGATTCTCGTCGATCGTCTCGTAAGAACACAGACGAATTCGACTCGAATGATGGCGACGATCCAGACAGGCGTGACGCTGATCGCCACACTCTCCTCTGCGCTCGCGGCGACCAGTGCCGTCGAACCACTCGCCAACTGGCTACGCCATCATGCGGAATTTCTCGCAAGCAGAGCCGACTCGATCGCACTCGTTTTGATAACGCTGCCCGTCGCTGTGCTCACCCTGGTGGTCGGGGAGATCGCGCCGAAGAGCCTCGCTGCACGCAACTCGGAGCGGTTCGCGCTGATGGCAGCACGCCCAATTACCTTGATGCAGACTGTGCTAGCGCCAGTCGTAATCGTCCTCACGTTCCTATCGAACATCGTGGTCAAAGCGCTCGGCGGAGACAGTGCCAAGTTTACCTCCTCTGCGGTCAATGAAGAAGAGCTTAAAATCCTCGTCGAAGCGAGCGAAGAGCAGGGCGTCCTTGTCGCCGAAGAGACGGAGATGATTCACTCGATCTTGGACTTCCGCGAAACCGTAACGCGCCGCGTAATGACTCCGCGTATCGATATGACTGCCTTCGACATCGCCGACGGAATGCCCGGACTGATCCGCCTGATCAAAGAGTCCGGTCACTCGCGCATCCCTGTCTATGAGGACGACCTCGATAATATCCTCGGCATCGTTCACGCTAAGGATATCCTCGACCTGCCCGGAAATGCCTCGCGCGACGTCGTGCCGATCCGGAAAGTAATGCGTCCCGCCTACTTTATCCCTGAGACGAAACGGGTCGGTGAACTGCTCAGCGAGTTTCGCCGAAAGCACCAGCAGCTTGCCGTCGTCCGCGATGAGTACGGCACGGTCGCCGGTCTTGTGACGCTCGAAGACCTGATTGAGGAGATTGTCGGAGATATTCAGGACGAGTACGACGATGAGTCGCCGCTGGTGCATGTTTTGTCGAGCACCACCTCGATCCTCGATGGCAAAATGAACCTCAACGATGTGAACGATCGAATGGCACTCGACCTTCCAGAGGATGAAGCGGACACAATCGGAGGTTTCGTTTTCAGTCTGATCGGGCATCAGGCAGAGCAGGGTGAACGGGCGCGCTGGAACAATATAGATTTCGTGGTCGAAGCCTCCGATGGTCGCCGTATTACGAAGGTGCGTATCATCCGTAACGCCGCATCACACGATGGCAAAGACGACGATAAAGACAATCGAAAGCATGAGGATAGTAAAGGCGGCAATGGCAGCGGAGACCAGCATGAGACGGTGAATTCAACTTCCAATGAACTACCGCTAACGGGCTAATAGGTCTGTGCTCAGGTACAGCAGACTGCTAGCCATCCCTCTTCCCGAAGCTTCGGGAGAGGGGGCGGGGTTGCGGTCGGCCCGCGCAACTTTCTATCTGCCTTGCTTCTGCTTCTTTGCGTCCCGTTTCATTTCATCCCGACGCATCGGCATTGCGTCGATCACCCCGAACAGGTTATTTGCTGAAAGCGGACGCGCGGTCGAATAGGCGGTATGCCCGTCTTTCCCGATCAATATAGCTCGGAATGCACCCGCCTTCACCCCAAATTTCTCGCGCAGCAGTCCAGCCGCTTCCACTGACATCGGCTTCGTTCCAGCACGGCTCTGTCCGGTTTCAAGCCCAACAATGCGTACGAGGTCTCGCTCTATAAAGCCAGCGTCTCTGTTGTCAAGCATGCTCTCTTGCCTGACAAAACGGCTGTCATTCGCTGACGGCGCGAACACGATCAGGACACGGCTGCGATTGCGGAATGAGTACAGATCGAAGCTTCTGCTCGTTTCGTCAGATTTCGCCTTCTCCATTTGAGACTGTATGATTTTCGCCTCTCCTGCCGGCTTCACGCCCAGTTTGACGTTCGCGTTCTCTTCCATTTTCGTACCTGCTGAGTTCCCTCTTTTTGCCGTAGTTTTTTGCGGCATCCTCTTCGACACCGCCTGCGGAATTGTATTCGGAATTGTATTCAATTGAAGCGCCGAGGCACTATAGCCCAAACAAGCCGCCCCGAGCGCTAAGACTAGCCCGATGCTTCCTCTTGTGTTCATACTTCTGCTCATACTTTCTGCCCT
Organism: Chthonomonadales bacterium; assembly: GCA_038216735.1. Classification (GTDB taxonomy): domain Bacteria; phylum Armatimonadota; class Chthonomonadetes; order Chthonomonadales; family Chthonomonadaceae; genus JBBQPY01. Next base: position 45,826 of record JBBQPY010000007.1, on the reverse strand, counting down.
TCGTGAAGTCCACATTCAACAATTCAGCATTTTATATATCGACGAGCGACGTATAATTTTCGTTGCGGCAGGAAACCGACGGCGAAGTGTCGAACCCGTACACACTTGCTGATTACAGAAGAGAAAGGGAGTTTACACGATGCCAAGAGTCGATGGACGCGGCAGCAGCCAGATGCGCCACGCCAAAATTACACGCGGATTCATGCCCAATGCCGAGGGATCCTGCCTGATCGAGATGGGCAACACAAGAGTGATTTGTACTGCCTCGGTCGAGGAAAAACTGCCGCCATTCCGTAAATTCGAAGGACACCTCGGCTGGGTAACCGCCGAGTATGGTATGCTGCCGCGCGCGACGGACACACGCTCTCAGCGAGAGACGAAAAGCGGTCCGGGCGGGCGCACGATGGAGATACAGCGACTGATAGGGCGCAGTCTGCGTACTGTCGTCGAGATGCCTGTACTTGGCGAGCGAACTATCTGGCTCGACTGTGACGTGCTGCAGGCGGACGGCGGGACACGGTGCGCTTCTATCACTGGCGCCTATGTCGCGCTCGCCGAGGCTTGCCGGAAACTGGTTGATAATAAGCAGATCCCGCGTATGCCGCTCACCGGAATGGTCGCCGCAATCAGCGTCGGAGTGGTCGGCAGCGACGAATATCTCGACCTCTGTTACGCCGAAGACAACGGTGCAGGCGTCGATTTCAATGTCGTCGCCACCGATAAAGGACGCTATATCGAGGTGCAGGGTACAGCGGAAAACACGCCTTTCGACCGTCCCCGACTCAATCGCCTGCTCGACCTTGCTCAGATCGGCATGGACGAACTGTTCCGCCTGCAAAAGTCCGCGCTCGAGGGTGTGCTTTGAATGCGGAGAGCGGTCTTGAACGACGGCTGCTTGTGGCAACGACCAACCTCAAAAAGGGCGGCGAGATGCTCCAGATACTGCGCGAAGCGCAACTCGGCATCGAAATAGTTACACTGGCAGACCTGCCGCCGATGCCTCCGGTCGAGGAGACCGGAGAGACATTCCTCGCCAACGCGCATCTCAAGGCGAATGCAGCAGTCGCGCAATCAGGGCTGGTATCTATTGCGGATGACGGCGGCCTCGTGATCGATGCACTCGACGGTCAGCCAGGGGTCAAGTCGCACAGGTTCCTCGGCGAAGAGACCTCCTTTGTCGACAAGATGACGCGGATACTCGAAATGATGCGTGACGTTCCGGACGAGGAGCGCACCTGCCGCTTCGTCTGCGCGGTCGTGATCGTGACACCGGATGGCAAGTCGTTTGAGTGTACCGGCGTGTGCGAAGGGCGTATTGCTCACGAACTGCGCGGGTCACACGGCTTCGGCTACGACCCAATCGTCTATCTGCCACAGAGAAACAGACATATGGCGGTGCTGCTGCCCGAGGAGAAACATACGATTAGCCACCGGGGACAGGCGCTGACACTGGCAATTCCTAAACTTCGAGAATTTTTCGCGCAGCCCAAAAAAGATTAGCTTAAAACGGATGCGCTGAATCGGCGGCACAATTTTCGGTTTTGCGCGTCAGTATATAAACAGATTTAAACACGGAAGGGCGATCGATGGAACGCCTGTCGAAGTGTCAACCCTGGAACTTGAGACATTCGCTTTCAACTTTTGTCTGATGGGTGTCTGGTTACAAACTCCGTTCTGCACGGAAGGTAAGGGGCAGCAGCGTGGATTCGGAAGTGACCGCAGACAGACCAAACGTCGGGCAGCGATTTGCGGCGCTCTTCGAATGTGCCGAGGAACCTGAACTTCCACGTACTCGATTTCAGCGTATGATCTGCTACGTCAAACGCCTTTCGGATGCCTATGGCACACACCAATGCAGCCTGATGGCATGCGCGTGCGCCTACTGCGCAGTTCTTTCGGTTGTTCCTCTGTTGGTCGTCGGCGTCGCAGCCCTCGGCTATTTCCTCGGCGGCTCCGACAATGCGCTGCAGCATGTACTGACTGCCTCGCGCCGCTACGCTCCAGTCGATCCCGCTTTTATCAAGGAGACACTGCTGCACGTTCTGCAGGATCGAAAGCTGATCGGAGTTTTCGGTATCATAGGTCTGCTCTATGGCGCTCACCAGACGTTCCTGGCAATGCAGCCCGCAATGAACATCATCTGGGTCACGCCTGAAACTCGTCACTGGCTGCGGCAGCGTTTCATTGCCTTGATCGCCACTTTCATCACACTGGTACTGCTCGGCGCGGACCTGATCGCCACCACCTGCATCGCGCTCATCTCGCAGTATAACTCCACTTATTTGCCCGGAATTGCGGAAGCGCGTATACTCAGAGTCGCGCTCAATATTTCGCCGATGCTGCTGACCACCATCCTGTTCGCGACCCTCTATCAGATACTTCCCTCGCGTCCGGTACCGATCCGTGCCGCGCTCGTCGGCGCAGCCGTCGCCGCTCTCTTCTGGCAGCTATTGAAAGTCGGTTTTGCCTACACGCTCGTCTATGTCCACACTTACGATCGCCTCTATGGCTCACTCAGCGGGGTTGTGATTCTTGTTGTATGGATCTACTATTCGATGGCGATACTGCTGCTCGGCGCGGAGATCGCCGCAGATTACGAATTTACGCGGCATGGACGGAAAGAGGCACAGGATCGCTCACATTCCGGCGCAGACCTCAGCACGGCAAAAGGTATTCCGCATCTATTTCCGATCTCAGAAAATCAAAATAAAATTCAGAACGAGCAGCCGGCTGAAGCGTCTGAACAGTCTCAGGAACTCGGAAGTGGTGATCAGGCTGAAAAACAGTCGGAAGGTCAAGAAGTGAAGCAGCCAGAATCGGCTGAGGCAGTGGCAACGCCGCAATACATCTCCTCTCAACCAACCGTAGAACTGCCGCTGCAGGCCACGGCACAACAATCCCCGGGAACCGATCCGCTGCCTCCCGACGTATGATTGTCAGCGTTGCGTAGTGGCAAAGTTTGTCCGTTTACTTGAACTAGTTGTGAAACATATCGTACCTGTCGTACGAACGGTGGGACAGGACAGCGAGCCAATCTGCGACCGCGTCAGTCAGGGTTATAGAAAGCAAGCTTTGATGTACGAAACAAAACCTTATCGCCCTGCCCGCTCGCGTCGCCTCGGCATTGCGCGCGCCACCTGGTTTGCCTGTTGTGCTCTGCTGCTGCCGCTGACTACCCGTGCCCTCTCGCCTCATGACATTCCGCGCCCCGTTCGGCAGGAGACAGGTGAGAAATCCACAGTCCCACTCCGTGTGCTGATCGTAGGTGGCGGTCCCAGCCTCGAATATAATCAGGTCGCGATCGAGAGCAACGTGCGCTATGTGGCAAGACTGCTGCCGTCCGACGCGATACGGACTACGCTTTTTGCCGACGGTAACGCCAACAAGGCTACGGTATTATATGACGACGACCCGCGCGCAATGCCCACCGGAGAACGGGTGATTCGCCTCTTGCTCGGCGGACGCGACAGTGAGAGTTATAGCCCTGCGCACTACCGAAAACCGAATCTCGGCAGCAGTCTCGATGGCGCGTCGAAATACAGCGAACTCGACCGTGTGTTTACACAGATCGCTGGCGAAGAGAGCAAAGAAGTCTCTCCCGAGCCGCTCTTGCTCTACTTCACGGGTCACGGCAGCCATAATGAAAAAGAGCCCGATAACAACCGGTACGATCTCTGGGGAGGCGGACGGGACCTAACGGTGCGCGACCTTGCACAGCACATCGCCCGCCTGCCTCAGAACGTTCCCGTGACGCTCGTGATGGTTCAGTGCTTTTCAGGAGCGTTCGGCAACCTGATCTTCGAGGGCGGAAATCAGGACGGGCATTCGACAGACCGTGACATTGCAGGCTTTTTCGCTACCGTCGAAGATCGTGTTGCGGCAGGCTGCACCTCAGCTATCAATGAGGCAGAGTATCACGATTTCACTTCCTATTTTTTCGCCGCGCTGACGGGAATCGACCGCGTTGGGCGGCATGTCTCCGGTGCGGATTATAACCACGATGGACGCGTGGGTATGGATGAAGCTTTCTGCTACTCGTTGATTCACGACGAATCGATCGACGTTCCGGTCTGCACATCAGATGTCTTCCTGCAGCGCTATCTGCCGATGAGCATGTCTCAGGAAGCAGCGCTCTTCAGAACGCCCTATAAAAGTTTGATCGCGTGGGCTACGCCTGCCCAGCGCGCTGCACTCGATGGACTTTCTGGGCGCCTGCATCTTGCGGGAACCGATCGCCCTAACCTGGCTTACCAGCAGTTTCAGGGCAGGATCGGCTCCCGCAGCTTCAGGGCGCACCGTTCCGATGGAACGGCGGCAAGACGCTATGCTGCCCTGCGCAGCGAGGGCAGCGTGCTCCTGAAGCAGCGGTTTCCTTCGTTACGGATCTCTAATCTGGAACTTGGCGGAGCAGATGTCAAGACCGCGGTTGCGGAATTCACAAAACAGGCAGATGCGGGTGAATGGAAAGATCTGTTGGATGCCGATGATGCACTCGATAAGGCTGATTCGGATGCGGAGGATAGTGCCATTGCAGACTCTCAGTTGATTCGCTTCGTTCGGCTCTGCAAGAGCGTAATGCTGGCGCACCGTCTGCGAGAGAGCGGTGATAAATCTGTCCAGGTACGCTTTAAGCGGCTGCTTGAAGCTGAAGGTCGTACGCTGCTCCCGCCCGCAAATCAGCAGCCAGCCAGTCGGATCGTTTCCCCTGCAACACAAAATGTGTCACAATGAGAGAAGGGTGAGGCAGCGCTATTGGTTCAAACGCTGCCTGCCATACATTTAGCTGTTTTAGTGCTTAAGCAGTTCCCGGAAACGCAATCATGGCTGACACGCCGCCCGTTCCTCCTCTGGCTCCCGCGGCCAGAACGCTCCTGCAATCCATTCTTGCACAGATTCAGCAGATCGATGTACCGCCGCGTTTCAATACGCCCGAGCTGATCGACGACGACACGCAGCCGTACGCCGATTTTCGCGCAAGTATGACCGACGTGCAGCGTGCCAACCGTTTTCTTGGCGGAACAAGGGTCGTAACCCGGCAGATGCAGCGTTGGTTCGACTCCGAGAAACAACTCCGCGACTTCGCCCCAAGTGGCGACCAATATACAGTCAAGAACTCAGCGGAATCGGCGGTTGGTTCTGCTTTGCTCGCCGACGATGCCGGCGCATCTTCAGTGCAGCTTATAGCAGCTAGACCACTGCATTGCCCAATAACGATTCTCGATATTGCGACGGGGTCGGGCGACCTGCCGACAGCGATTTCAGAGATGGCAGATCGCAGAGGTATCGCCGTTCGAATCGTCGGACTCGATTTCAGCGAGCCGATTCTGAGGTTTGCGCGCGAGGAGGTAGGGGGACAACAGGGCATTCGGCTGCTGCGTGGAGATGCCTTCCGACTGCCATTCGCCGATGGGAGCTTCGACTACGTGCTCTGCTCGCTGGCGTTTCACCACTTCGATTTCGACGAATGCGTGACGGCGCTGAAGGAGATGGAGCGCGTGTCACGGCGCGGCTGGATCGTCAACGATGTACGGCGAGCGTGGTCGGCATGGTGGCTCATACGCATCATTACGAGAGTGATCGGAGTGAACCGCCTGACGCGTCATGATGCGCCCGCGTCAGTGCGTCGCGCGTATTCCCTGGCGGAGTTCGCGGCAATGCCTGCCGTGCTCGGTCTCCAGGTCGGAGAGAGAGTCGAGGAAGTTCGGCTGAGACGCAGTCTGTTTTACCGAATGGCGCTGATCAGGAATAAACCTACTGCTGACTATTCGCGACCTCCAAGCTTTCCTTGAACACAGGCAAAGCGGGTAAAGAGGATACACTTCATATCGGCGTTTGATTGCGGGACGGGCAGTGAAAGATCTGGTGCTTTGTGTCAAAGAAATAACTTTGGGAATTGAAGCGCAATCGAGTGGAAGGCGAAGGTATGCAAGAGAAAAAAGTGCCCGTCTCGCGAAGGATATGGGGATGGTTCGTATTCGCGCTGGGAACGCTGTGGCTGGTTGGCGGGATATTCGGCATCGGACAATTGCAGTGGCAGGGCTGGATATATTTGTTGTGCGGCGTGGTGCTTCTGCGGCTCGGATGGAACCTTATTCGTCCGGTCCAAAAATAATGCCGCCGCATACTTGGGAGGTATGTGGCGGCAGAGATTCAGCTTGTTGAGACTGAACGGCAGATACTCTTCAACTTACTGTCCGCCAGCACCGCCATGACCACCGCCCCCGCGACCGCCGGGCAAGTCTTTCTGCGTCACCAACGAAAGGTCGGAGGATTTCATCTGATAAAGCGTATTGCCGCGCAGGACATAGACATAATCGCCGGTTGCAGCGATCGCCCCTGGTCCCCCGCCCATCATCCCCATCATCCGCCCGCCGCCTTGTCCGCCCTGACGTAGACCGCCCTGAGGGATCGCGCGCGCCGGATCATCTTGAGCAGAAGCAGGACGCCCCTGTATCCAGGCAGTCGTCATCAGCCCGAGTACTGTCACTGCCGTCACACCGATTGTAACTCGCTGTTCTGTTCGCATCGTTTAATCTCCCTGAGCGTTTCCGCAGGCAAATCGTTAAACTGATCGTACCCAACTACTGGAAGCGAAAGAGGATGAGGTGCATCCCGGCACACGCTTGAGACGGATCGAAAATCGATTATGTTCACAGAATTCGAACATGAATCGCAACGGATTCTATACTGGTTAGCATAGTTTTTGTTTTCATTTCACACAGATGCTTACTGCTTGATTGATACAATCAAAGAGAGAACCATTCAGCATACAAACTGAATTACATAATTGAAAGGAGCTTGCATTGAACTTGATTTATCTACTCGACAATAATCGCGCCCCTGTTCGCCACTCGATGTGGGGTCTCTCGTTCTATAGTAAGCGCGTCGCCATAATGCTTGGTGTCTTCATACTGGCGCTCGGCTATTTGCCCGCACCGGCGCTCGGGAGCGACCATTTCGATACCGACTACAAAGAAAAGATCAACGGTACGACGCTTCATTTCCGTGTCCGGGGCGTTGACGAAAAAAACCCCTATCTCTTGATCCTGCACGGGGGTCCCGGTTTCTCAGCGCACATGTTTTATACCTGGGGACCCTCACTCGAACAGACCGTCAATGTCGTCTATCTGGACCAGCGCGGCAGCGGCGAATCCGAGCGCTTGAAGCTCGGAAATCCGTTCGCGCCAAAGAAAGAGGAAGTAAAAGACTACACGATAGCCAATCTGATCAACGACATCGAGGGCGTCCGTACTTTCCTCAAAGTAGACAAATGGTACGTGCTGGGGCATTCATGGGGTGGGATGCTCGGAATCGAATATGCCGCTGCTCATCCCGAACATATCGCAGGCTACATTCACATGGACGGTCTGCTTTCGCAGCCGATGGCACAGGACGCGCTGCTCGACTTCGCCGAAACGCAGTACAAGACGCAGTCGAAATCCGGCGATGCAGCAGGAAAAGAGAAAGCGAATGGGGCGCTGAAGAGCATCGTCGAAATACGGAAGACGACCCCGAACCTGCAGCGATTGATGGGCGCGTTCACACAAATCCGGCCTTTCTTCGCTCAGGTCTACTATGCCCACCCGGACACGGCTGGAGCGTATAACAAACAGATCGCCGACGCGATTAAAGAGTATCACGTGCCACTTACCGCTCTCAGCGCGATGGAGCCCGCCGTCGCGCTCGATATTACCGATCACTACACCAGTCGCGATGAGTCGCCCTTGCTGACAAAAATCACGGTACCAACCTTGATCATCAACGGCAGACAGGACGGCATCATCCCTCCGAAGACAGCAGAGAAAACACATCGGGGCATCGCCGGGTCGGAACTTCTGCTGCTCGACGACTGCGGACATTTCCCGTTTATGGAGCAGCCCGCGAAGACGACTGCCGCACTGCTGGACTTCTTCAAAAAGCACCCGGTACAGAACTGAAGACGATGCAAAAACAGGGAGAAGCGATGCAGTTTGGCGAACGAAACTGGACGGAGATCGAAGGGCTGAACGAGCGGGTCGTCGTGCTGCCACTCGGCTCGCTGGAGCAGCACGGTCATCATCTGCCCCTGCTGACCGACACCTATATCGGCGCCGAAATCGCAAGGCGCGCCGAAGCGGAACTGGGTGATACCGCGCTCTTTTTGCCAACGCTTTGGATCGGAGCCTCGCACCATCACCGCTCTTTTCCGGGAACCGTCAGCCTCGGCAATGAGCTCTATGTTCGTGTTGTGACCGACATTCTCGAGAGTCTGATCGATGGCGGCTTTCGACGGATATTCCTCCTCAACGCCCATGGCGGCAATATCACGCCTGCGCGCATTGCGCTCTACGATATGCAGCTGCGCCACCGCGACAAACCAGAACTCTGGCTTGCCTTTAGCAGTTGGTGGACGCTGGCGGCGGAGCAGGTCGCCGCGCTCCCGAACGTGCAGCAGGAGATGGTGACGCACGCCTGTGAGCAAGAGACGGCAATGATCCTGAAACTGCGTCCGGAACTCGTCAAAATGGAGGCAGCACGGGGCGCAAATATTCCGTTCGATTCGGCGTTTTACTTTCCGGATTTCGCGAAACCCGACCGCGTCGATGTCCCACGCACTTTCGAGCAGATCAGCCTGACCGGAGCGTGCGGGCATCCTGAGCTGGCGACCGCCGAAAACGGCGAAGCGCTCTTTGCGGCTGCGGCAGAACAGGTCATTGCTTTCGTGCGCGAGTTCGCAGGCTGGCAGTCGTTCGCTCCCCGCTGAAGAATAGATATGGGTCGCCCTCACCCCCTCAGTTAGCGCCTCACTCAAAAGCGCGGAGAGTGAATAGCGAAGGTTACTGCATTTGTCGTCCCAAACCTAAATCTGAGCGCAATGAGTTCGAATCAACCCGGCCATCCAGTGGCACTATTCGATCATAATCGACCATTACCAATCCACTGGATCAATGTTCAGACAGCTAAATGTTCATAAAATTGGTTGCGAAGATTTCAAGAAGAACCCGGTTAGGGAGCGCAGGGCTGGGATCTTCGATAGTCCGGTCATTTCGAAAGGAACAAACGCGCGATGAGTGAACTTTCAACTGGTGACGCGCCGGGAAGTATGGCGGCAGCCTTTCTCAATGCCCGGGTGAGCGTGTTCTATAACGTTCAATCGGGCTTTAGCGATACGGGACGTATCAGCGCGATCGATGGCACCTGGGTCGAGCTGATCAAAGACAATGGCGAGCGCCTGTTGATTCCCATCGTAGCGATACGCATACTCAAAATCGTGGAGATGGCCAAACGCAGCGATGGCGGCGATATGCTGCTGCGTCCGGCGGACGGAACCGATCTAGATCCTCCCCGCAAGGCGTGACGCGGCGGAAACGAGTGCTGATAAAAGCCTGGAATCGACATTTCAGCTTTTATTTGGGATAATAGAGTCTGAGAATGGAATAGAGAAATCTGAACCGGCAGAAAAGTCCGCGAAGAGCGATAGAATAGTGAGAAGACGATGACGAAGAGACAGACAGGCAGCAGCCGAAGATTTGGTCCGACCAAGCCCAGAGGAAAACAAACTGGCGGCGCGTCCGCCGCAGCGAAGCGATTCGCGAATACGCGTCGTTTCAGCGCAGCGCCGCGATCCGCTAGTGAGACCGCCAAATACAGCAAAAAACCTGCACGGGAACTGGAGGGATTTATCGAGCGAGAAGTATCAGAGGAAGAAGTCAAACCTGGCCCGTTTCGAGTCGTGATCGCAGTGCATCGCCCGCGCTTTAGAGGGCGTGCGCAGCGTGCCGCCGCGCTGTCGGGCTGGAATGTGACAGCGCTGCTCAACAAACAAGACCCGGTCGGGCTGGCTGCGAAAGGGCCTCGACCACCCGATCTGCTGGTGCTATCGGGCGATTTCGGGCGGCAGAAAGACCTTGCGATCTTCCGCGCCGTGCAGCCCTACCGTTCAAAAGGAATGGTAATCATCGGTCTGGTGGACGATTGCCATACTGCGCCGGAAGGACATCCCGACTCGCTTCCGACAGAACTCTGCGATATCTGCTTGATGCCGCCTTATAAAACCGCCGAACTGCGCGCGCTCTATATGCAGTTGTATACCGAGATGCGCGGCGTACCCGCTCCCCCGCCGATCGGTCGCCCTGCCGAAACCGAAGGTGAAGAAGACTGGGAAGAAGACAATTGAAGCATGATCGGTCAGAATCTCAGCCGCAATACGGTCGTTAGTGTGGGCGCATTCCTCATTTTACTGGCAGTGCCCTGTGTGCTGATATGGCAGGCGAGGCGACAAAACGCGAGTGATCAAGAGCTGATCAGGGCAGTCAGGCAAAACGATCTGGAGAGCGTTGTTGCGGCTTTGCGCAGCGGAGCCGATCCCAATTGTCACGACAACGAACCGACGCCCTCGTCCTTTATAGAGTTCGTACGCGATCGTTTCAATGGCAACAAAAATGAGAGTGTACTGAGCAATCCGGTGCTGAGTATTGCTTGCAGTCTGAACCCGTGTTGCGAAAAAGATGGAGTTTGCTATGTCGGTGTCATACTGTTCCAACCGATGAGGGTTGACGACAGCAAAGTCGGCAGCCCGCACAACCAGTCCGTGGTACACAACGCTCCAGTGCCCAGTGTTCCCGCCAGTCCGAAGTTAGAAGCAGACACTCCTTATTACGGCGCAACCTCCCTCGCCGACATCAAAATCATCCGCGCGCTGCTCGAAGCGGGAGCTATTCCAAACGCCGTGGATTCCGAGGGCAGTACGCCGCTGCTAGTCGCGGCCAAATGGTATCCGAAAGCAACATCACAACTGCTGCTCGAATTCTATGCCGATGTCAACGCGCGGAATAAAGAGGGCGATTCCGCTCTTATAACCGTAGCGAAATACTACGACAGTTCGGAAATGAAATTGCTTCTGCAGTATGGAGCAGAAATCGACGCTTCGAATATAGACGGTGAAACTCCGCTAATGCTGGCTTCGGAGGCCGAATTGGATGATCTTGGCCAAGACACGCTGCGCGAGTTGCTGGAGCACCATGCCGACTTCCATAAGATGGACAAACATGGCTTTACCGCATTAGCCCATGCGAAGCAGGCTCACAATCCCTCTGCAATCCGACTGTTGCAGCAAGCGGGAGCGAAGTTATGAAGACGCTCTGCCTTAAATGTGTCGCAACTCGCGTCAGGGACGTTGGGCTCTGTGGAGACATCCGGTCTATTAACCCGCTTCATGAGTATGTCCATTCTGTGTGCTCGATTCTCGCCATGATAGTGAGTGCCAGACGTATCAAATTGGCTAAAATCCTCTTTGCTGCACTGCTTCTCAATGCTGTTTTCTGTGTCGGGATCGGGCGTACCCAAGAACCGTGGCAGCCTGCAGACGATCACTACTATGCACTGGCGCTTTCGCCAGACAGGCAGTTGATTTTAGGAGTAGCGGCTTATTTCGATTCAGATTCGTTTCTGCGCCTCTTCGATACCGGAACTGACAAAGCCAAAACCTATCCAACGATGCGGACACTGTATGCGGAAAGCGCCGCCTTTTCACCGGATGGGCGCTACCTTGCAGCCCCCTCGAACGACAGAATCATTTCTATCGGGCGAGTGGAAACGCACAAAATTAGCAGGTTGTTGAAAGTTCAATCACCAGTCTTTGCAGTCGCATTCTCTGCTGATGGTACAACGCTTGCATCCAGCCACCAGGATCATACGATCAGATTGTGGAATATGAAGACCGGTAGGAACGTAGCGACGCTCACCAGCCAGAAGCAGTTTATTTTCTCTCTTGCGTTCTCGCGGGACGGAACACGGCTTGCTGCTGGAGCACTAAAAGGACACTGCGAAATCTGGGATGTCCCTGAACGGACTCTGATCTGCAATCTGGAGGGGCATACAAATGATGTCGGGCCAATGATGTTCTCGCCGAATGGAGCCAGACTGGTAACGGCTAGTGGCGACAAAACAGCCAAAATCTGGAATGTCGCAACGGGTCGGGAACTGCTTACACTGCGAGGACATACAGGGCGTCTGCTTGGCGTCGCGTTTTCGGCGACGACGAATCGAGTGGTGACCAGCAGTTCAGATAATACCGTCCGCGTCTGGGATGCAAATACGGGCAAAGAGCTGCAGCAGTTCAAGGACTTTGTGCATGGCGTCAGCATCGTGGACTTTTCTCTCGATGAGAAAACGCTACTCGCCTGTGACGGCATAAAGTTGAAACAACTGCCGCTGGCTACAAGCCTCACAAATTAGGACTGCAATCCATCTATCTGAAATTAGCTGTCGCAATAATGGGCAGCCGGGCATAAATGCCCGGCTGCCCGTTATTGTATCTGTATTAAGTTATCACTTTTCTGCGTCTGCAGTTCAATGGTCTCAGTGATTGGAGTCGAGACGGCGGCCTTTGCTCGGCGTGCGCCGCTCTTTTACGACAGCGATCAGGCGTTTTCCGCGCCGAAGCGAACGCATCTCCAGATCGACCTTTTCCATCTCGCGTTCCAGATGCGCCGTGCAAGCGGCGAGCGTTCTGCAGGTCTGATCGGCAATTTTAGTGACGGTCGTCGGAGGAACGCTCTCCTCGGTACCGATCCGATACCACTCATCGAGCGCTGGCCCGAGCAGCCCTGCTGCACAATCGACGATCTCCATGTCCCCACGTGTCAGCGCATCTTGAATTTCATCGGACAGCTGGCGCAGACGCAGGAGCGCGCGCATTCCAGCGTTCTGCGCAGGGCTTTCGAATTGGGCAAAACTTTTCGCGGACGGTGCTTCCTCTTCAGCCGCTTCAGCCAACGCACTCCGCATCGTATCGACCGACAACATATATTCTCCCGCTGTATTCACTTCTACCGGCACTCCTTACTGTAGTATAACAACACTATTGTGTCAGGCGCTGCACTCGCCCAACCGCGGGGCGGACGCCGGACGATTTACGCTCGCTTCTGGAGCAGCCCTTTCGGGAGCTGCCCCGGGCGCGGTGTTGCGCTCGACTTCTATCCAGGTATCCCGAAGGTCGTAGAGCATTTTTTGAACTAGCTGCACCGGTTCGATGCTGTCGGCGAGGTTGCCAAGCACGAGTTGCTCGAGCATATAGGCATAGACGCGGAATAAGTTGTCTGCTACCTCGCCGCCCGATTTTCGATCGAGAGATCCCATCAGCTCGGCGATAATACGCTGCGCCTTGATCAGATTGGTGTGCTGCGTCTGGAAATCCTTCAGTGGCATTGCTTCCAACGCGAGCGAGCAGAACCGTATCGCCCCATCATATAGCAGCACGATCAGCCGCGCTGGACTGGCAGTTTCGACCAGACTGCGCTGGTATCCCTGCTGCACGTTGCGTTGTGCGCTGTTGACGATTTTCACGCCGGAAGCCGCTGCCGTACCTGGAGGCTGTTTCGGAAGTGCGATCGGCGGGCGAGATGCCTGCGCTGCACTTTCCTCGGAAGGCATTCGATGCGAATTGGCGGAAGCCATAGAGCTGCAATTACCCCTTTACAATAATTATGAGAGTCGTTTATCAGTCAAGCCCTGCCGTACTCCCGTACTTTGGGTTCCCTCGCTACAGCGACACTTTCCAGGCTTACTTAGTCGTGGTCGCCGTATAAGGATTATAGGAGAGTGACGAGACACTCGCCGTACTGGCTTTGATCCGGGCTACAGCCACTTCCATAGCGGTAAATCGCGCCCGCAAGTTCGTCCCTTCGTCCACGACACGCGCTTCGAGTTCGTCGATACTCGCCTGCAGGTCTTTGATATTGGTGCCCAGACCGCTGACCGCAGTTGTCAGCGTTCCGGTGTAAACGTCTGTCTGAGTGTTGCCGTAGTTGCGAAGAAGATCCCCCACACCGCTCGTGAAAATGACGTTACCATAGCTGCCGGGAGTTGTCGCTGTGACGCGAATCTGCAAGCCGTACGCATTCCCTTTGACGGAGCCTATCTGCTGCGAACCGAGCAGAAACTGTCCCTGCCCCGTCGCTGTCTCCCCGTTTATCGTGCCGATTACGTCAAGGCCACTCTGCACCTGAATGGTCTGCCCGATACCCGTGCTAGTCGTGCTGGCGGGCACGCTCGACACGACCGCGAAGGTCGCTTGAGAACCATACTTTTTGGCGGTCAACTGCAATTTGCCGGCGCCATCGAGTGAAGCGGCTATCTGTGCCCCGATGACAGTGTCAGCATTAATTTGCGAAACGACGTCCGATGCCAGACTGCCTGCCTGAATCGTAATCGATCTTCCCGTCAGCGGACCGGCTGTGCCCGTGCCGAAGAGCGCACCGCCAAATGTGAGCACCTCGGTACTGGCGAGACCGGCGGCCTGCGCTACGCTTCCAAGGGCGATTCCTGCTGTCGCTGGCTGCGTCACCACGACCGCATAGCCAGCAGGCGGACTCGGTTTCGTATTCGTGCCGGAGGTGACGAACTGGACCGTGGGGTCGGTAGTCGTGCCATAAGCGCGGAACAGCTTGGCTACTCCCTGGAGATTGCTCGTCAGCTGGGCTGTCAGGGCGCCATCGTCAACGCTGAGATGATCGCTGGTGTCGAGAGTGATACCGATCTGTGAGAGAGCGCTGAGACTCGAGGGGAGTCCGGCTACAGGACCAGTTGCGTTAGAAACGAGCAGATCGGTGATACTCTGCGTGGTTACGTCACCGAACAGCGGGCCTGTCTTGCCGGAACTCGCATCATACTGAGACAAATTGGAAATCGTGTCGATTGCGGTGTTGAAAGCCGATACCAGGGCATTGATATTGGCTTTGATCGTTGTCGTATCCTGACTAATCGAGAAAGTACTCGTCGTGCCGCCATCTTTCAGAAGATTGATTGTTACGCCGGAAATCGCATCGGAAAACGAGTTGCTGGCACGGGAAGCGGCAAGGCCATCGAAGGTGAAGCTCGCATCTTTCGCCTGCGCGAGTTCGCGCCCTGCACCCAGGTCTTTGGTATAGAGCCCAAGATCGGCGAGCACATTGTTGTTGTCGGTGAAGGCGGTTGCGCCTGTGATCTGCAGTTGCTGCTTCGTTGTCTTTGAGACAGGATCGGTAACGGCGACGATCTGAGCGACAGTCGATCCAAACGCTGTGTTGATGCTGGCCGCAGCCGCGCTCAAATTCTGGCTCAGGTCGAGCGCCACATTCTGCGTGACACCGCCTACCGTGATACTCACGGTGCCTGCGGCTGGGGCAGTCTGTCCCTGGAGCGTGCCGATACTGGTTGCACTGTCCAAAAAGAGGTTCGAGCCGATGATCCCGCCGGCAAGCGTGTTCTTCGAACTGCTGGCGCCACCGAAGATGCCCAGCGTTCCACCGAGCAGATTACCTGTGCCGACATCGGCGAGGCTGATTGTGTTCTGGACACCGGTGCCGTTGCTGGACAGCGTAAGATAGTACTGTCCGGCGACCGGTGAGATTATCGAGGCGGTAACGCCAATCTGTGAGGCATTGATGTTGCCCGCAAGTGATTGAAGACTGTCGGCAGTCTGTACGTTTATCGACTTACCATTGATGAGTATCTGTCCGGTAAACCCTAGCGGCGCGGTCTGGCTAGCTTGCGGGGAGGTACTGATCGTCTGCGCTTTGGCGAGCTGATTGACAACGAGTGTATGTGTCCCGACCTGCGCCCCGGTTTGCGCTGTTACCGTCGTTGCTGTCGTATCGCTGCTGGTCGCGGTTACCAGATCGAAGGAGCGCAGAGCATCTACATTGAACGCTGCCGACTGTATGCCGAGCACCGCCGCACTCACGGTGGAGTAGGCCGTTTGTCGTTGAGTCAGCCGTGCCTGGTCATCTTTCCAGAACTGTTCAGGCTGTCGATCGACCGCCAGAAGTTGATCTACGATCGAATTCGTGTCGATGCCGGAACCGAGTCCGGAAAAATTGATGCTGCCGCTCATATTCTCTCTCCTGCAAATGTCCGACGTACGGAACGTGTCCTATCGCTGCGAGCGCAAACCTCGCTCCCGGTCACATCCCTGGCAAAACTGACGACTTTTTTCAACAACCACTGAGACCAAAATCGGGATACTGTTCGAGACCAATATCGAGACAAGGATCGGAACAACGATTCGGACAATTA
Organism: Chthonomonadales bacterium; assembly: GCA_038216735.1. Lineage (GTDB taxonomy): Bacteria > Armatimonadota > Chthonomonadetes > Chthonomonadales > Chthonomonadaceae > JBBQPY01. The sequence goes on along the minus strand of JBBQPY010000007.1, from coordinate 29,791 downwards.
TCGAGACGATAATCGGTAGAATGATCGAGACGATGAGGCGGAATGCAGCCCTATCAGCATCAGTCTCGCTGACCGGTCTCATCAAATACCTGTCTGAATTGTCGGGTCGATAGGAATGCCGCTGGAGGGAAACTCGATAAAATAGCCTTCCAGCAGTCGTACGAACTGCTGGAAGACCGAATTGGCGCACCGGACGATGGTATCTACTGAAGAGCCATTGCCCGGTACGCTCGAGTGATGTTATTTGAGCAGCGCGAGGATCTGCTGCGGTGCGGAGTTGGCCTGCGCCAGCACCGAAGTCGCCGCCTGCTGGATGATCTGGTTCTTCGTCAGATTGACCACTTCGGCCGCCACGTTGGTGTCGCGGATCTGGCTCTCGGAAGCCGACAGGTTCTCGACGCCGACGCCCAGGTAGCGCACGGTGCTCTCGAGGGTGTTCTTCTGGAACGCACCGAGGTTGGCACGCAGCTGGGATATCTGCGAGATCGACTCATCGGAGACGAGGATCGCATTGTTGGCGCCCGCATAGGTCGTGACGTCGATGTTGGACAGGTTCACACCACCACCGACAGACGTTGTGCCGAGGTTGGCGGTACGGATGTTGCCGAGGCTCGCATTCACGACCTGACCGGCGTTGCCACCGACCTGGAACTGAAGCTTGCCCGCCGTCACCGTCGCCACCGCTTTGGTCGAGACGGTATTGCCCGCCTGCGTCAGCAGGATCGAGTTGCCGTAGGTATCGGTCAGGCGCAGGCCGCTATCGGTTGAACCACGACCGCCTGTGAACGCCGAAGTCGTGACGACCGTGGCGCCGTTGACGAGCGTCTGTGCCGAAACGGTCGCCACCGCATTGGTGCCCGCCGCTGAGGTCGACGTGGTGCTGTTGATCAGTGTCGAGCTCTCCGACAGGCTGATCGTGGAGTTGGAACCATAGTCCTGTGTGCTGAGGGTGATCTTGAAGGTCGCCGCATTGTAAGCAGCCGACACGCCCGTCGTTGCCGAAAGCGCATTGATCTTGTCGAGCAGGGACTGCACGGTATCGGAGCCTTTGACCACGATCGACTGACCGTTGAGAACGACCGTGCCGCCCGCACCCTGCGTACCACTGTTGACGGTGTTGAGCGTGCTGGCTGCCGTGGCATAGGTCGCCGCGCCGGTGATCGCGCCGCGCTGTCCGACGGCGGTGACCTGCACGGTAACGGTACCGGCCTGGGTCGGGACGCCGCCGAAGGTGCCGCCGATGAAGATGCCGCCGACGTCGGTGGTATCGGTCACGGAAGCCACGGTGCCCGATGAGCCGTCGAGCAGTCGTTTGGTGCCGAACTGGGTCTGGGTGGCGATGCGGTCGATGGAGCCGACGGCGGAGTTGATCTGTGTCTGGTCTGCCTGCACCGCGATGATGTCGTTGACGCCGGTGTTGGCAGCGTGTACGGACAGCTGTCGGATGTTACGCAGCAGGCTGTTGACTTCGGTGAGGGCGCCTTCTGCGGTCTTGATGACGTTGGCGGCGTCCTGGGAGTTGGAGATCGCCTGATTGAGGCCATCGATCTGGGCGCGCAGGCTCTCGGAGATGATCAGTCCGGCCGGATCGTCGGCGGCTTGATTGATGCGCAGTCCGCTGGAAAGTTTCTGGATGCTGCTGGCAACGAGTGCGCTGACGTTGCTGAGGTTGCGCAGGGCGTTGAGTGCGGTGACGTTGGTGTTGATCTGCAAACCCATGACTGTGTCTCTCCTCCGTGAATTGCCCGCTGACGGATTTTATCTCGTCGATATCGGCATCCTGCCGACACGGGCTGTTCCCTCCAGGGGAACAGTGGTGTATGATGCTTCAGCAAAATCAATTGTGGCATCGGCGGGTTACTGTGGAACCAGTTTAGTGGAACCGACCGATCACCTCTTGCCAGATTTATTGTCGGAAACGTACCCGGTAATTTTTAGGGGTACCCTCGGTAAATTTACGGTCACGCGCGCAAATATTCCAGCGAGGCAGATGCCTGCCTCACCTGACTATAAGACGGCAAGCAATGAGTCAGCAAAAACAATCTCCCGAGTCTCCTCGGGGAACATCGCCAACGCCCCCTATTCTCGCGTTTAGCGAGGGATGAGCCTTCTTTCAATCGCTAAGCCAGCCAGTTCAGGTAAGAGGCATGGAAGCAAAGAAAGAACGTAACTATGCACCCTCTCCCACCGGCGCCTCTCCCGAAGCTTCGGGAAGAGGGGGAGTGGATACAACTGCCGTCAGCAAATGGGAAAATAAAGGCAGGGAGAATAGTTACTGAAGAACAGTAGTATTTACGGGTAACGAAAGCGGTGGATTCAGACAAACATGATTACATCCCACGTATGTATAACTGCTGGAAAGTAATTTGGTGAAGTGCGAAAATTGATGCAGTGCGAATCAGGCTTGCTTTCAAAAAATACTTCGGGCGGCAATAGTCGAAAGCAAGGAGAAATACGATGTCACAAGATATAAGAAAGGGAACGCGCTTTTCGGCATGTTTCCCTGTACAAATAGGGCACCCTACGTATGGTTATGTGATGGCGAAGACACTCGATGTCAGCACAACGGGGTTTCTTTGCAGCATCGCCAGCCGTTATCCCACCGGCGCGGAAGTCGAAATCTCAATCGATGTCGAAGCGGGACAACCCGTACGCTGCATCGGCATGATCATGCGGGAACGATTCAGCTCGAATCACCGATTTACATATGGTGTGCGCATATTGAGGTTCAAAGACCAGGGTCGAACTGTATGGGGAGAAGCGCTCCTGCAGATTTTACGCAAGGAGCGAATGAAGGACGGCGTTGCCTGACGAAACCTGGCAGCACATCTGATCGAACGCATAGCATGCTGAATTTTCGTGCTGGCGATCAGTTTAGAGCATAGTCAAAAGGTTCTGTGGCAAACGATCGCTTGCAAATCAGTGCCGTAAGTCATGGTCTCGGGGACGCGCGAAATACTACAGAGTGCATCCGCCCCTTCCTCCCGAAGATTCAGAATGAATCGGGTGGAAGGGGCTATGATCACGTGCGCGAAGCAAAGAATGGCGCCTGGAATCGGTCCGCCAGCGGTGCGACTATGCCGACTGCGCAACTGGCTGCGACAGGGTGATATACTCCTGTGCCATCTCGAGGTTGTGCTTTACGCTTGCATTGTGAGGATCCTCGACGAGCGCCTGGCGATAGGAGACGACCGCAGCGGCGTAGTCCTGGTTCTGGAAACAGCAGTTCCCCAGCATAAAGAAGCCTGATGGGTGCTTCGGTGAAACTTCCAGACCAGCCATGTAGGTTTCCGCTGCTCGATCGTAGACGCCGAGACGGTAGAGCAGGTCGCCCGCATTGAAATAGGCGTTGCTGTATTTCGGGTTGATCTGAATGGCGTCGCTGAAACAGTCGAGCGCGGCGGCTGTCTCGCCGTCTTCCGACAAGAGGCGTCCGAGATTGACGGCTACCTCCGCGGAATCGGGGGTAATATCCCGAAGCGATTCATATGCCGCGCGGGCTGTGTCCCGATCGCCGAGCGCCTCCGCGCACAGGGCGAGGCGCGTATGATTGATAGCAAGAGCGGGACGAAGCTGAATCGCATATCGCAGATAGGGAAGCGCTTCCGCGTGATCCTCCTGTACCATCAGTATCGCGGCCAGGTCACGTATCGCCTCATAGTGCTCTGGAGCTTCTTTGATTGTCTCTCGCAGCGCTTCCGCTGCCTCATCCAGCCGTTTCATATCCGTCAGCACTCCCGCCATCAGGTAGCGAGCTGCGTAAAAACCGGGCGAGATTGCCAGCGCGCGTTCGCACTCCTCGAAGGCTTCGTCGGGGCGGCGCATTGCCGCCAGAGTCATTGCCAGAGCATAATGCGATTTATAGCTGAGCAGACCAGCGTCTCCTGTAGTCGCGTGGGGGCTAACCGCGCGTTTGCCATATTCCAGAGCGAGGCGAAAGGCCTGCTCTGCCTCCTCATACTGTTTGAGCGTCCGGTAACAGTAGCCGCGGGCGAATTCCACCCCCGAATGCTGGATACCCAGCTCGTCCGCCTGACGACAGACGACCAGACCTTCCTCCGACCTGCGAAGACGGTCGAGGGCGAGAGCGAGCTCATAAAACAGCACCGTGGTGTACTCGTTGCCCGTGTCGGGATTCTCTGCTGCCATGGCGAGGTATTTGGCAGCGTTTTCCGGGTCGTTGCCGGTCACATACGCGATGCCGAGGTTGAAAAGTTGGAAGGAGCGCAAAACCATATTTGGGCAGTCCTCGACTTCTCGCAGCAGCATCGAGATCGTGCGTTCGTGCTTGTTTTTGCTCTTGATGACTTCGCTGACGTAGCCGAAATGGTCGATCATCAGCCCGTCCAGGTACTCTGCATAGAAGCCCAGCGCTTCGAGTGAAGGCAGGTTCTGCTCGTGGATTCGCCCCTGGAATCGCACGCCGGGCAAAAGCCGGAAGAGACGGCTGCCGCTATGAAAGATAACCTCAGAAGAGTCGTCCCGACTGCAGGAAGTGATCCAGTTTTTGATTCGTACGGTATAGGCGCCCGAGTGCGCCGTCGCTTCGGCGACTGCCTTTCGGAAATTGCCTCGCGATTCCGGCGCTAGCTCCTCATCGGCATCGAGCCACAGCGCCCAGTTTCCGGTGGCGTTTTTAAGAGAGACATTGCGGGCGGCAGCGAAGTCGTCAGTCCATTCATAGGAGACAATTTTCGCACCGAATTCCCGGGCGATATCGAGCGTGCCATCGGTTGAGCCGGTATCGACGATGATGATCTCATCGACATCGTCCTGCGCACTTTCGAGGCATTTACGCAGGAAGCGCTCCTCGTTCTTGACGATCATACAGAGTGAGATGTGCGGCGCTTCGATATCAATATGAAGAGCCTGCGCTTCGATCGGCGACTCTGGCGGCGGATTCAACGCCGCTTCCGCCTGACGATAGCGCTGCATCAGGTTTCGATAGGCTTCCGACTGCTTGACCTGTGTACGCTGACGGTCGGGGACGCCCCGCAGCAGAGCCCGCGCCCCGGTGAGCACACCTTCCTGTGCTCGTAAGACGGTGTCACGAATATCCTGCTGGTCCGGGGTGAATTTGAGCGCGTTCAGCGCGTACTCCAGGGCATCGTAGCAGCGATCTTCCGCCAGAAGTATGAAGGCGAGATTATGGTGCAGGTCACGGACCTCAGGGGCAGTTTCAACTCCGCGGCGCAGCAGATCGAGCGCTTCCTGCATCTCATCGGTCCGATAATAGACCACCGCGAGCGCATTGACGAGTTCCCAATCGTTCGGGCGCTCCGCAAGGCACTCGCGCAGCGCTTCACGCGCCGCGTTCCAATCGCCAGCGCGAGTCAGCGTCAGCGCATTCTGCTTGCCGCTTTCATACCTCGCCCCTGCCGTGAAGAGAGAAGCTATCCCGGAGGCATCCTCCTCGACAGATTCCACTGTCTCGCCTACGCTTGCAGCTTCTTGCATCGACGCATTATATGCCGATTGCTGCGAAATTTCTATCAGCGCGCCGAGGCGTTCGACGACCACACGCGTTGCATCCTGCCAGCTGGGAAGTTTTGCCGCATCCTGCGCGGCCCTCACTGATTTGTCGGCGGAGACATCAGGATGATCGAATACGTAACTCATCAAGGAGGCGAGCGCGCTCGAGTCGGCCGTCAGCCAGTAAGAGCGTTCGACCGTCGGGAGGGTATCGACCTTACTTTCCGCCAGCAGTTGAAAAGTAGTCGGGATCGGAAAGGCATTTTCAGCGTTAGCGAATTCCATCGCTGCGCCGAAGCCCGTCATCAGAGGCGGCTTGCCGCAAGCCATCGCTTCGCGTACGGCAAGCCCGGTCGCATCCACATGTGCGGGATGAACGACACAGTTGCAGGCGGCAACCAGCCCGGCAGATTCGGCGTCCGTCAGCGGCTCCGCGAGGTAAATGATCCGTGGCGCGTTGTCGAGTGCGCGTACACGCTCCAGTTGCGAGACGATATCGTCACACGCGTAGAACTCGTCGGCGTGTCTGCCAGTAATGATCAGCGCAACATCGTCGGCGGCCGTGAATGCGTTCGCGTACGCCTGCAGCAGCGAGTCCCCGCCGCAGCGTGAGATCAGGCCACCGGTAAACAGAAACTTGTACGTCGAAGCGCCGAGCTCGCGGCTGTCGTCACGTGTGGTGAAATCGAAAGGCGCAGCGCCAGGAAAGAACAAAGAGCTATCGATACCCTCGGGCACGATCTGGACTTTCGCTTCAGGAATGCCGCTTCGGACGCAGGTGTCCCGGACAGCGCTGGTTGGCACCCAGACTTCATCCACATTCCGATCGATCGCATCGACCCACGCCATCGGAAGCGAGCCGAATTCCCACGAAAGCAGGATCACGAGCCGCCCGGATTTTGGTTTGCTGAAATCCATCGGCCAGCCGTTGCGTATCGTAACTACTGGCTTAGCAGGAGCATCGGCGAGGGACTTCATTCGGTCGCTCAGGGTCAGAAACCGTGCCGATGGTTCCAGATTTGCCGCTTTTGTGGCTTTGCTTACGGTTTTCGCATTTTTTCCTGCGATCGCTTTACCGCTTTTGCCGGAGGTCTGCGCGTTGGTCTGAGCAGCGGCAGGGTCAGGTTCTGAGTTTTTTTGCGGCAGCAGCGTCAGCGCATAGTCTGCATTGAATGCCGCATTGTCGAGCAGCGCAAGCGTCAGCTCTCGGTTCGTTCGCGCGAGACTATGATGTGCGAAACAAGATCCCTGCCAGACGATTTGCTGCGGTATCCTCTTCTTCGCGGGCAGCGCTGGTATGGCGTCGGACGGCTGTGTTTCCCGTTTTGTTTTCTGTGCCGTAGTATCTTTTGTTTTCTGCGAACCTATCTGTAATGGCATTCTCTTCTCCTCCGTGAAACTGCCTCAAAATCCGTTTATAATTCTGCTCCCCTCTTCTCGAGCTTCCGAAGAGGGTACTGAGATTGCTTGACGCGTGCAGATGAATGGCAGCGGCTGAGCGCTGCCAGGCGCAGCAAGCAGCGCCCTGTGAGTCCGCTTCGATCAGGCAGCCTGCGCTGTTGCCCGGTGGTTGGATATGGCTGTTGCAAAAGCCTGTCGCATCAATTGGCGTAGATGCGCAATCGCAGGTTCTGCCCACTGATCACCACGCAGGCTGGGATTCGACTGAACAAGAGTGTCCGGCACTGCCTGAAGGGTGTGCTCGATGTATTCGAACACTGGGCTGTCTTCTCCCTGCGGCAGGGCGCTGTCCCATCCCCACCCCGTGGCGATCACTGGCAGCCCGGACTCAGACGCTTCGAGACAGGTTCGCCCGGAAGAGCCAAAGCGGGCGGGAAAGATATAACAGTCCGCAGCGGTATAAAGCGCGGGCATCCCCTCCGCGGGCAGCGATTCGTTCATTAGAATCAGGTCGGGAATATTTTCGGGATCGCGACCAAGCGTCTGCGTGAGATACTCAATCAGCTCCTCTTCGATTTGCTGCACGGTCGCTTTCGCCGCAGGGCGCGTTTTGAGGATCAAAGCCACATCTTCTTCGGCAGAAAACTCCTCGACAAAGGCATTTATGAGAGCGTCCCAACCGCTGCAACGATTCCATTCTAAGACTGCCAGAAAGTTGAAGCCGCGCGCGCCTTGCACCGCCATCGGTCGAGTTTCCGGCGAAAAACGAATTGCTTCTACAGTCTCGAGGGGTGCGCGAGGAGCGACAGTCTCCCTGACGACAGCCGTCGTTTTCGTCTCTTTATCCTGCTGTGCGAAGGCGAAAAGTCGATCGTAACGCGCTTTTACTTTGCGTAGATGCTGATTTTTCAGTTCGTAGGCAGCCATCATATAGCGTTCCATCAGCGCCTCGTCGCCACGATGCCAGTGGGTGATATCGAGGCGCAGATAGCTGAACATCCGCTCCCACACGTCGTCGTTGAGGATCGGCAGATCGTCGGTATCGACGAGCAGCTTTTTCCAGATTCCGAGCCGTGCTTTCAGATACGCCTCGTTTTTGATGTAGATCATCGAGTGCGATTCGGCATGGATGCGCACGCAGGCGAGCGGCTCATTGATGAAAGCGGTCTGCGTATAGCGGCACTGGCGAATGCACATCTCCCAGTCGTTGGCAGGCGAAACGGAAGGATTGTCATCGGGACCACCATATTTTTCGAGATTGGAGCGGCGGAAGACTGTGCCGTTCAGTGCGATATAATGGTGTTCAAGACAGGTAGTAAATTCGTTGCGTCCGCCGATGTAGGAGTACTCGAGGGTGCCTGTGCCGCGCGTCGCCACTCCCATGTGCCCCTGTCCATCCATCGGCTGAATGAGCGAATAGACGACACCGATTTCGGGGTTGGCATCGAGTATCGGCAGCTTTTTCTCGAAACAGCCCGGCAAGAAGAGGTCGTCGTCTCCGGTCATCGAGACATACTCTCCGCGGGCTTCGGCGAAAGCGCGCTGGAAGTTTTTGACGATCCCGATGTTCGTCGCGTTGCGCTCGTAGCGTATGCGTGGGTCGATCAGAGCGCATTCGGCGACGACTGCCGCTGTCGCATCTGGCGAGGCATTATCGATCACGACGACCTCGCAATCCACCGTCACCTCACGAATGTTCGTCAGGCACTCCCGCAGAATTTCAGCGCGATTATAGGTCGGAATAACGATGCTGAGTTTTGGACTCGATTGCTGGCTTGGTTTCTGCTGCGGCATGTTGGCTGTTCCTGAGCGTTAGTTTTGATTTCATTCACGATCCCTTACAAACCCCTCACCCACCGACACCCTCCCTCGTGCGAAGGGGAAATAGATGTGACTTCACCCCCGACCCCTCCTTGAATAAAAGAAAAAGCCGGGGAGAGTCCCCTGAGGACCTGCATCTTTTCCCTCTCTTAGTGAGGCACAAACGGAGAGGAGAGGGGGGCGGGGGGTGAGGTCGACACGCGGTCGAGATGAAAACAGGCGCGTGCAGGCTTGTCGGAGTTCGCTCGATTCAGATATCCGCCGCCGCTCGTAACGAGCGTATTCGCGGGAATATCTGTCTTCACGACGGCACATCCTGGCCCGATCATTACATTGTCGCCGACATTGCATCGGCCGATCAAAGAAGCTCCCGCGCTCAAAATCACCTTCTCGCCCATCGTAGGAAACTCGCCGCTCATGCCGCCGATCGTGCAGTTATGGCGAAGCACGAGGTAGTTCGAGTAGCTTGCTTTGCCGAGCGCGATGCCGATCGCGTGGACAATCCAGAAGATTTCAGGAAGGTCGGTATCGTACATACAGTTCATCGCGTGCAGGGCTTTGTTGAGATAAAACAGCTTTTTGCACACCCGGGGATCACCCTCGTTGTGGTAAAGCGAGTTGCTTAAAAAATAGAGGTAGTGACAGTACTGGTCCGAGTGCAGCACATCGAACATCGCCTCGCCGTTCTCGCTATACGCAGCATAATTGATATGCCGGAAGCAGTATTCGGCGCGGTCGAGCGCGAGCTGAACGCCGCAAAGCAGCGCATCAGGCGCAACCGTGTGTGTATCGGGAAAGAACGTATTGAGCTGGCGCGCGCTGTAGTCGGCGAGTTCGCGCACGGTCATATCGAAGCGCATTCTGGTTCTCCATACCAACTCCCCATGCCAGCTCAGCGTCGTAGCGCAGGCTGTTCCAGCAGCGGTGTTGGCACAAAATCGGGATAGTTCGCGTCGCGTTCTGAGATCACGCCGGGCGTTTCGCGCCAAGCGATCGCGAAGGACGGGTCATTCCAGCGCACGCCGCGCGCGCTCTCGGAGCGATACTCGCCGTGTATCTGGTAGAGGAGTTCGGTATCGTCCACAAGCGTCTGATACCCATGGGCGCATCGTTGCGGAATATAGAGCATTCTCCGATTGTCCATGCTCAGGTCAACTGCCTGCCACTGGAGAAAGGTCGCTGATTCGGGGCGCAGGTCCAGAACAACATCGAACACGGAGCCTCGCGTACAACGCACCAGCTTGACCTCGGGATGCGGATCGATCTGAAAGTGCATGCCTCGCAGTGTTCCCGCCTTACGATTATAGGAGACACTGCACTGCGAGAACTCGGAACACAGTTGCTGTGCGGCGAATTCGTCCCTGCTCCAGGTGCGCGCAAAAAACCCGCGCTCATCCGTAAGCAGTTCCGGCTCGACCTGATAAGCCCCTTCGATTGTCAGCGGGAGAAAATGCACGGGTGTCTTTATCGTCCTCTTTCAGGCAGCAACACGCTCAAAGGACGCCGGGCTGAGCGCTGTAGGAGCGGAAAGCACCTGTAGCTGCGGGATCGGAACGATGAATTTACCGCCCCTCCGCAGGTATGCGGACTGCTGTGCCAGTATCTCGTCGGCGAAGTTCCAGGTCAGCAGCAGGACATAGTCCGGCATCGTCTCCAGCAGCCGTTCCGGCGCTTCGATCGGAAGATGCACGCCTGCCATATACCGTCCCTGTTTGTGCTGACTGCGATCCACGACATAGTCCAGCATCTCTGCACCAATCCCAAAATAGTTGAGCAGCGTACTGCCTTTTGCGGCAGCCCCGTAAGCGGCGATAGAATTGCCCGCTGTCTTCAGTGCGCTCAGCTCATCGCGCAGGGACTGCTTCAGATTCTCGACGTGCCCCGCAAAGTCGCGATAATATTCAAGCCGATTCATACCGCAAAAGTCCTCTTCCTGCAGCAGCGCGCGAAGACGCGCCGACTGCCGCTTTGTACCGAAACAGGCATGCTCGACATACAGGCGCATCGAGCCGCCGTGTATTCCTACCCGCTCCGCATCCTGCAGCAGCAGTCCGTGGCGCAGGAACAGACTGTGAAGGGCGATGAGCGAAAAATAGCAGAGGTGCTCATGATAAATCGTATCGAATTCGCATTTCTCGATCAGGTCGCGTAAATAGGGCGCTTCGATTATCGCGGTTCCTTCGGGCTTCAGAAGCTTCTGAATTCCCGACACGAACCCGTTTAGATCGGCGACATGCGCCATCACATTGTGCGCATGAATCACGTCTGCCTGAATGCCTTCAGCGACGAGCCGCTCTGCCATATCGACTCCGAAGAACTCGCAGCGTGTAGGAATGCCGTGTTCCTGTTCGGCGACGATCGCGATATTTGCGGCTGGCTCGATGCCGAGTACTGGGACGCCTGCAGCCTTATAGTTCTGCAGCAGGTAGCCGTCGTTGCTGGCAATCTCTACGACCAGACTCTTCTTGTCCAGTTTTTTGCTGTGCATCACTTCCTGCGTCAGGTTTTTCGCGTGACGGAGCATCGCATCGGATGTCGAGGAGAAGTACAAGTAGTCGGAGAACAGCGTTTCTGGAGGAACCGTTTCGGTGATCTGAACCAGCGCGCAGTCGAGGCAAAATGCGAGTACGAGCGGATAGGTCGCCTCAGGCTGATCGAGCTGAGCTGCTGTCAGCAGGGCATTGGCAAGCGGCGTGCTGCCGAGGTCGAGAACCTCTTCCAGATTGCGTTCGCCACAGGAGCGACAGGCTGTCGATTTGTCCATGAAACTTTCCTCTCGGTCTTTTCGCTCGAACTTTTCGCTCGGTCTGCCAGAATTATTGGTTTCCGAGCAGAGATTATGCAGGTAAATATTTCAGGGGAAGGGGCAGGTTTGCGTCGCGGTTCCTGCCAGACCCGTTTCTGACCGATCTGATTCCGGCAGACTTGTCTTGATGACTTGGCTTGCTGGTTTATCGTCAGAAGATTGGCAGCCTAGAATGACATGCTCGATCGATTGGCAGGGCACGAAAACAGAGTGGGTTCGATGTGTAGCCGAATGCGCTGCCTGTGCAGGCAGTTCGGGGTCTGCGACCTGGTTTGTACGTCAGGACTGAGAACCGGGCATGTCGATAAACCAATCGATTAAATTCCGGTTTGGACTGGGGCACAGGCTTTTTGCTCCTCGATCAGAAGCTCCGTAAAGCTTTTCAGGTACGTGTCGAGAGATTGGCGAGGACCCTGAAGAGTTATGGGGTGTTTCGTACGGTAGTCGAAACTCGCGCCGTTCTGTGAGATATCTGCTGTCTTATCTCTATTTCCAGCAGGCATCTCAGGGCGGCACACAGCACAGGCGCGACCGGTCAGTTTTTCGTATGCGGCAGCGCAGCGTAGCGCAAAATCATAGACACTGATCGTCGTTTCGCCGACGGGATTGATCGTCAGGCAGTTGTTTTCCTGAATGTTTGCTGGACTGCAAGATTTGCGTTCGAGAGTGATTAATGAGGCGCTTCTGGATTCGACTCCCGGTATGGGCGTCTCCGATAAGTCTCGGCCAACATCTTCAGACAAAAAGCTGGATATTATGCTGGCAAGGTCCTCCGCGCCGAGAAAATTTCGCCGCTGATCCCCACGGGATTTGAGCACGATGCGCTGGTCGTGCACCGCAGCGACAGGGAAGTCATACGGTATCAGGTGCCAGCGATCGAATGTCTTTCGGTCGGTCGGGATGCCAAAAACGGCATTAGGACGCAGGATCAGCGCCTGGATTTCCACCCTCCCAGCGGCATCCGGCGCTGTACCGCGACGAACGATCTGCTCGGCGGCATAGTGGGCAATCGCATAATCCGAGCGTGGATCGGGGCAGTGGTCTTCGTCGATTCGCCCGCACTGTGCGCCATAAACATGCGAGGTAGAGACGAGTACGAACCGCTGCACGCTGCATTCCCGCGCTCGCTGAACGAGCGCAGCTGTTCCGAGAGTAGCCTGTCGAAACGCCGTTTCCGGGTCCGTGACGAAATCTTCATCGACAATCCCAGCACAGTGAATCAGGGCATCGAACCCGCGCAGATCGAGGCGGCGAACGCTAACATCCTGCGCGAAATCAGCGATCAGATCACTGCCCGCGCGTCTGCCAACTGTGGCAATGTCGTGTTCGGCAGCCAAACTGCGGCGCACTGTGCCGCCAATCATACCTGTCGCGCCAGTGAGGGCAATCCGCATTGCACTCGCTCCTGTTCCTGATTTAAGTCGAAGTCTTCAATCGAAAAAACTTGCGTTTTGCACATAGTCGTCCTATCGATACTATCGGATGTCTGAAGCTGTATCCTTAGTTCGGCGACAGGGAACTCGTCGATACCGGACTGCAGCCCCGGTCGGAAGTTGAGAAACCCTCCGCGGCGGATTGGATGCAGAAGCTCCTGGTATTGTCTCCACGTGTCCTAGAACTTCACGGGAGGTAATTTTGAGAATGGCAAGGTGGCGCCTTCTACCAAGGCAAGGTAAAGGCTACAGGGGCTGACAGATATACCAGAATACAGCCGTTTTGCGGCAGGCGGGGCTGAAACGACTGAGAAACGGAGGAACCTCCTCCGACAATCCTTCGGCGCTATACGGTAATTGATGCAGGCAAACTAGACTCGATGGACCAGACGCGATGAAGAGGTACTGTGGCTTATCCACAGGGTAACTGCCAGGATGACACTGCTAAGTTATATGGTGCGGCGTCGGATGGACTGCAGTCGGTGCGCTGCGAACGAAAGTGAAACCAATGACGAAGACTTTGACTGTGCCGTTGGAAATGCCGACGTCCAGACGACCGCACTTGACGGAAACGATGCTGGACGCACTGCGCGAAATCGGCAATATCGGGGCAGGCAATGCGATGACCTCGCTCTCGACGATGGTCGATGCACGCATAGATATGTCGATACCGGATGTCGGCGTCGTGCCGCTCTCAGCATTTACTAGAATGGCGGGGCGTGAAGAGGCGGTATCGGTCGGTATTTATATGCCGGTCGAGGGCGACATGCCGGGTCATATCGCGATCCTGCTGCCGGAAGCCGGAGCGATGCGGCTGGTCGATCAGCTCATGTGCCTGCCGCTCGGCTCGACAACGGAGCTGGACGAAATGGAATGTTCGGCCTTGATGGAAGTCGGCAATATCTTCATCTCCTCTTATCTGGTCGCAATCGGAGGGATGACAGGTCTGAATCTGGTAGCGTCGCCTCCAGCAATGGCGCTGGATATGAGCGCGGCGATATTGTCGATGCTGGCGACGGCAGTCGCCCAGGATGATGATGAGGTGCTCACGATCGTGTCGAGGATCGATGAGAGACTTCAGGGTGTCGATGGCAGTTTTATTTTTGTACCGGAGCCTGGCAGCCTTGCGATACTGCTGCGAGCGCTTCAGATAGAAGGCTGAGTTGGGCGAAATGCTGATGGTAGGCATGGCAGAACTCAAAATCGCGCACACAGCCGGAGAGGTTTTGACCGCGCTCGGGCTTGGAAGTTGTATTGGAATCTGCGCGTTTGACAGACAGGCGGGGATCGCGGGGATGGCGCACATCGTGCTCCCGAGCAGCGGAAAACAGGCTTCGGAAAACCCGGGGAAGTTTGCCGATACGGCCGTGCCGAAGCTGATTTCGGAGATGCAGAAAAGGGGCGCAATCGTCGGGCGCATTCAGGTGGCGATCGCAGGCGGCGCACAGCTTTTCGTCTCGATTGGGACCGGCGATCGCATGGACATCGGCCCGCGCAACACCGTCGCCGTGCGTCACGCACTTCATGAACATCGACTTTCGATTATTGCAGAGGATGTGGGCGGTTCGAGCGGGCGGACAGTGTATATGGGTACAGACGGGATAGTACGCGTCAAGACGATAGGGAAAGGCGAACGGCAACTGGTTTTGCTTGGCGGGACCAGCGTCTCCGTCGTGCATCATACGCCCAATTTCGCACTCGATTTTGCGCCCAACTCAGCGCCTCAGGCTGCGCATGAAAGGCAGTGATTATAATGGACAGAGCATTGCCGGGAGCGACATACGACTCTCCAGACAGCGTTGGTATTTTTTCGGGATCCGAAACTGCTTCATTGGACTCTGCTTCGGCGGCGGATTATCAGCGGTTCAAGGAGTGTATCCTGCATAAGACGGGCATCGACCTGAACCTGTATAAGCAGCAGCAGATGCATCGGCGCCTGCAAAGTATGCTCGGGCGCGCTGGCGCAGGCAGTTTCACGGATTACTATGCGAAGCTGGAGAGCGACCCCCAGGAGATGCACGCCTTTCTCGACCGCATGACGATCAACGTCTCGGAACTGTACCGAAATCCTGAGAAATGGGACGAAATGCGCGACATCGTGCTGCCGATGCTGACCGGGCAGAGCGCCGAACGCAGCCCCGGCAAAATGCTGGGATCGAGAAAACTAAAGATCTGGAGCGCGGGCTGTTCGTATGGCGCAGAACCCTACTCGCTCGCGATTCTGCTCGACAAGCTGTCCCCTGATGTGCGGCATACGCTGGTTGCCACCGACCTCGATCGAACGATTCTGGCAAAAGCGAAGGAGGGTCTTTTCACATCCAGCGACATGAAGAACGTCGATGATGCGACCCGATCGCGTTACTTTAAGCGCCAGTCGCTGCCGATATCCAGTCTCACACCGGACTTGGACGCGCGCTATCAGGTCGATGCCGAGGTGCGCGGGCGCGTCACTTTTGCTCCGCACAATCTGCTCGCCGATCGGTTCGACACTGGCTTCGATCTGATCTGCTGCCGGAATGTGGTGATCTATTTCACTGACCCGGCGAAGGAGAAGCTCTATCGACAGTTTCATGACGCATTGCGCCCAGGCGGGATACTTTTCGTCGGTGGCACAGAGCGCATTTTCGATTATCGCGAAATCGGATTTGAGACGCCCCTACCCTTCTTTTATCGGCGGACGCCCGGCAATTGATCGGCGCTCGCGGCGATGAATCGTGATTGGTGCGCGACAGACAGCGCACTGTGACTGTGATCGAGGAACGCTCTGCATTAAAGCAACTGATTCCTACTGATTTTCTGTTCGATACCTGGGTGAAACGACTGACAACTTCAACGGAAACCTGCCGATAATAAAGCGGCACAAACTTAATAAGCGTCGCAACTGTGCTTGAAGTAGGCGACGCGGAGGCACTAAACTGATGGCTAAACGAGTTCTGATTACGGACGATGCGCTCTTCATGCGCGTAACGTTGAAAAATATACTGACCAAAGGCGGCTATGAAATCGCCGGTGAGGCCTGCAACGGTAAGGAGTCCGTGGAGCTCTACCAGAAGACGCGACCCGACCTGGTAACGATGGACATTACGATGCCGGAAATGGACGGCATCACGGCGCTTAAAGAGATCAGGAAACACGATCCCAACGCGACGATCATTATGTGTACGGCGATGGGTCAGAAGCAGATGGTGATGGAAGCGGTCTCTGCGGGCGCGAAAGATTTCATTGTCAAACCGTTTCAGCCGGAAAAAGTGCTGGAGGCAATCGAAAAACTCATTGGCTGTTAGTCGTCTATGCCTGCCGTGAAAGCGCCCTCGCGTCAGGGCGCTGACGAGGCACAGCTCACACTAAGTAGGCCTTACCGGCAGCCGCAAATACTTCAGATAAATCATCCAGAAGGTTGGAATTTGCGCTTTGATCGGGTGCCGCTGTCGATTGGAACCATGAAAGTCGTGGCTATGAAATTTTGTGACAATGAAATTTGTGACAATGTAAATTAGCACGTAACTATTCACCGCCTCGGGCTCCTTCTTTGTAATTAGGGGAACGAATTTATTTCAGTCAGATTTTACATGCCTGGCGATACGATGGGTACATAGTTACGTTATCACAAGGGACGCAGGTTTTCCGGATAGCTCGGCAGCGAGAGTTTCAGCGCCGGCGCAGAGGAAGTGCAGGAGATCAGTCAGAAATGAAAGTGCAGTACATCAATCCGTTCATGAATGCCGCCTGCTCGGTGATACAGACGGTTCTGAATATGGCTCCGGAGAAGGGACCGCTCGCGATGCGCCCTTCGGTGTTCACGACACAGCAGTGCAACATCATCACCGGAGTGACCGGCAGGGTCGAGGGACAGGTGATCTACGGCATGAGTATGATTACCGCCGATAAAATCGCCTCGATAATGCTCGGTCAGCCGGTGCGAACGTTCGATCAACTCGCGGCTAGCGCGATTGCCGAACTGGGCAATATGATCACTGGTAACGCCGCAGCCGGACTTTCAGAAGCGGGATTCGTCTGTGATATTACGCCACCGACGATCGTGCGCGGCACGAACGTCAAGATGTCCACCTTGAGTATTCCAGCGCTGGTTGTGCCGCTTCAGCTGGAAATCGGGGTCATCGAAATGACCGTCAGCCTGCAGGAACGCGGATAGGCGGTGTCGGTTCCGGGCGATCGTTCTGTTCGAAGGCGCACAGGAAGATCGTCCGATCTGCCGATAAGACTATGTGCTCTTCAGGCAAGTCGTACTCACGGATAGAGTTCCAAGCGCGCCGGGACTGCAGGATGCAGCATGACACCGATTCAGTACTGACAACTTCTACAAGGAGGAAACACGGAATGGATTCCACATCGGTACAGTCTTATGGGACTTCGGCAGGAATACTGCGCGCGGCGGATCAAAATGTCGAGGTCGCAGCGAAATTGCTGAAGAAGGTCAACGATTCAGACAAGCTGTTGGTGAACACCCTGCTCCCACTGCCAAACGGCGCAGGTATCGACATTCGGGCATAATCGGACCTTCTTTGCTGTCGACAAAATAGTGTTAAAACACGCCGCCCAAATTCGGGCGGCGTGTTTTCGGTTCTGCCGATGCACAGAGGGCACGGCTAACAGCGCCCCTTCAAATGCCGAGGACACTCGTATCAAGATGCCATTGTTTAATCGAAGAGAGATGTGATCGACATATCGTTGTTGGCGCGGAAGATGGCTTCGCCGAACATCGGTGCGACCGACAGCACTTTGATCTTCGGATGTTGTTTTTCAAGCGGAAGCGGCACGGAATCCGTAATGATGATCTCCGCGATTTCCGGCCGCGAACAGAGCCGTTCGACCGCATTGCGCGCCAGAATGCCATGTGTAGCGGCAATATAGATCTCTGGAGCACAGCCCGCTGCGAGCAGCGCATCGACCGCCTGGATGATGCTGCCGCCAGTCGTGATCATATCTTCGATGATCACAGGGATTTTCCCGCGCACGTCGCCAGCGAGGTGCGTGACCTCCGAAACCATGTGGCCGGGGTGGTGCTTATAACCGACTGCGAGCGGCGTCTGCAGCTTCTGCACGACCTGACGGACCTTCTTCACGCGCCCTTCATCAGGCGACACCACGACGATGTTGTCCATGCCCTCCTGCATTTTCTTGCTGAAATACTCGGTGAACATATTGATCGCGGTAAGATGATCGACGGGAATGTTAAAGAAACCCTGGATCGCATCCGCATGCAAATCGAGGCACATCACGCGATTTGAGCCTGCGGCGACCAGGAGATCGGCGATCAGTTTGGCGGTGATCGGTTCGCGCGGGGCGTCCTTCTTCTCCTGTCGCGCATAGCCGTAGTAGGGAATGACGGGAGTGATCCGCCAGGCGGAGGCACGCCGCAGTGCATCTATCGCCTCGAATAGTACGACGAGGTTGGTATCGACGGGCGGGCAGGTCGGCTGAATGATATAGGCATCGACGCCGCGTACGCTCTCCTCGAACCGCACATAATTTTCTCCGTCGGCAAACTGGCTGTAGTGCATCCTGCCGAGCGGCACATTGAGCCAGTCTGCAACCGCGAGCCCGAGATGCGGGTTGCCCGGTCCCGCGAAAACCTTCAGTTCATGCTGCCCGCTCGCGCTCGGCGCTGGCGCATCCTGCGTCAGTACGGAGCTTTCTTGCCTATCCAAATTGGTGTTCCTCTCCACAATTACCGTCGCCTGCGATCACGCGCTTCCCCAATAATATGCTTCCGTATCCCGGTGCTAATACTCCGGTCTGATTGTCCAACTGTTGTCCCAGGGTTGAAACCCGTTCTCACTGGCTCAAGCCGAGCGTCCTTCGGACGAAATACCTGTCTCAGAATGTTTCAAATCGTCAAAGGCGTTTCGAAACGGTGTATACGTTATCGAAGCTGTCTCGTATCTGCTAGAATGGTGTATCGAATGTTTAGTTCAAATCCGTCACTTTATCTGGACTGTTTAGCCTTGAATTATAGCTTACGGGCATTTCGCTTGTCAACGTAGAAATCCGTGCGAGAACTCAGTCTCAGCGCTGAGAGGCTCTTCCAACGTATATATCGTAACAGGATGTCCGGTGAATGGAACGAGAGAAATGGCGAGACGGCATTGAATCGGAGGCATGACGATGGAGTCTGAGAATAAAACACGGCGGGTCGTGAGGAAAATTGGGATACAGATGTTCCGCCTCTGCCGTGTACTATTTATAGCAGGTTGTGCGCTTGTGCTGCTTCCCCTGCTCCCAGTGCTGCTGTTCCTCATCGATATCTTTTTTGTTCTGGATGGCTCCTACCGCCTATTTCTCGCCAGCGTAGAAAAAACCAGGTCGATATATAATAAGGTGGTTGTCCGTCGTACCAACACTGCAAAGATACCCGCTGCTGACGTCCTCGTTCGTGCCAGCGAAAAGCCTGTACCTGACCGGAAATCTGAATTACTACGTTCTTTGGCAGTGCAGGACAGAACACCCACTGATCAATTATTACGACCGACAGAAGGACCTATAAATAGAAGATTTTAGCCGTTCGTACTGGCTGCAGCACAAGATGATACTTCTTGTTTCAGGATTAGTGGCGTTTACGGGACTTGCCTACCTCATGCCGCGTCCCGGGAATCACGATTTCGTAGTTTTTGGTCTGGGAATTATGGCTCTGGTTTGCTGCCAGCTTCGGCTCGACACGCTCCGCGGGCGTCTCTGGTGGAGCATAGCTTCGATTCTGCTCGCAAGCGGTTTTGCTGCATTGCGGCTAGGCAGTCAAAACCCGCTCGGATGGCTTTTCGCTTTGATTGCCGGTTGTGCTTATGCGATGGGAGTATATCTGCGCTGGCATGCTCCTGCGATTCGATCGAGATCCGAAATTGCGGAAAGTCGCAGGGGGGTATGAAAATCAGCCGCCTTCGATCGACGCGCGATCGATCAGCGATGACGCTGTCAGCCGATCAGCCTGCGAGGCATAGAGACCTGTAGAAAAACCTGGAGAAGATACATGGGAACCGAAAGCGAGATCGACTATAAAGCCGAGTACCTGCAGCTCGCCGCACGTGTCAGGCGGACAAGTCAGAAAATGATGGGCGCTGTGGGGGCTGGTAACTACGACCGAGTGCTGTATTATGTGGCTGCGCTCTGTACAGAGACGAGCGCTATAATTCGGGAGTCGACAATGCTGGAAGAATCTTTCGCCGCAGATCGTTATAATTTGGCAACCTTGACTGTCGATCCGAACACATCGACCGACTCCGAGTGGCCCTTCGAGGATGAATAACTTGCGAGCGAAATGGAAGGAGGTAGGAGATGGAGCCGGATAAACCAGTCAGGCGGATCGTAAGTAAGAGGGAGTACGTCAAACTACAAAGCATTCGATTCGGGCTGAACTTATCGAGCCTCAGCTTCCTGATGTTCGCAGTTAGTTGTGGACTCGCTACACTTTGTCTGGGTGCAATGCTAGCCCTCACTATAGACAAGCTGTTTACAGGATATTTCACCTACTACTCTATTCTCGTATCAGTTACACTACTTATCGGTGGAGCGACGTTTCTCTTCTTCAGACTTTTCGGTATTACGGGGAATAAAGCGAAGGCTGTAGAAAAAGTCGCCTTGGTGAGTCGCGCCAATTCAGGACACCTACCCGCAGTCGAGAGCCTGGTTCGTGCCAGCGAAATGCCGGTAGCCGAACAGCAATTTGTATTGCTCCGTCCTTCGGCAGAGCAGGATAAGGTACCCGTCGATCAGTTGTTACGACCAATCGACGACAATACAGTCGAAGTGAATACCCTCAGGAATTGAAAAGGGGCGCAAGTATGAAGAAACCCAAAGCAGACAGGCGGATCGTGAGCAAAGGCGAATATGTCGCGAACCTCGGCAAGAAGGGGCTTGCCTCCTCTATTGGCGCAGCACTACTACTTCTTAGTCTGATGTGTACGGTACTCATCGGTCTCTTCGTATGGCTGATTGTGAGCCGAAAACCACAGGCAGCACTCGACGCTCCATTGGGTCTCAGCATGATTTTGTTTTTTGGGATCTTCATTTCAGCAGTCGTCTACATATACCGGCTGGGCAAGCGCGAGATTTTGACTACTCTGCAGATGGACGTCGGCGTTCCCTTGACCCGCGCCAATACTGCCGACCTTCCAGCGCCAGATTTCCTGGTTCGCGCCAGCGAAAAGCCATCGGAGGAGCAGGCGTCCATTCTGCTTCGAGCCGCTGCAGATACACCTGTGACGCTCGCAGATCAATTGCTCCGTCCGGTCACAGAGGAGATTATGACGGAGAGGGCGCCTGAAGAAAACACTTTGAAAGCGGGTGCCCATGCGAACGGTTGAAGAGGCGCAAGCCGCAATCCTTGAACTTATACGAACGCTGCCAGCGGTACGCCTGCCTCTCCTCGAGGCGCATCTGCGCGTGCTTGCCGAGGATGTCGCGGCGGATATGGACGTGCCGCCGTTCGACAACTCCGCCGTCGATGGCTACGCGGTACTTGCGGAAGACACCTTAGGAGCTACCTCCGACAGCCCAATTACGCTGCGAACACTTCGCGATATTCCAGCCGGCGCGATGCCGACGGAGACGATTACGAGCGGCACCGCTGCACGAATCATGACGGGTGCCCCCGTTCCCCACGGCGCGACAGCGATTGTGATGATCGAGGACACGCTGCAGCCGATGCAGCCAAGAGGATTCCAGGAAAGCACTGGCGGACGCGGTGGGACAGTAGTAATTTTGGAGGAAGCGCGAAGCGGTCAGCATATTCGGCGGGCAGGCGGCGACGTCCGGCGCGGCGAGGTGGTGCTGTTTGCAGGAACCTATCTTCGCAGTGCAGAGATCGGGATGCTGGCAACACTCGGGCGCACCGGAGTGCAATGTGTCCGCGCGCCTCGCGTCGCGATCATATCGACGGGAGATGAAGTCGTCGCGGTCGAAGAAGGAGTTGTGCCACCGCCGGGCAAAATCCGCAACAGCAACTCTCTTGCGCTGGCAGCGTTGGTGCGTGAAGCGGGTGCGGGACTGCATTCCATGCACCATATTCCGGACGATCTCGATGCGACTATCGCCGTGCTTCGTGAATGCGCGGATCCCGAAACCGGCGCGGACGTGATCGTTGCGGCAGGCGGTGTCTCCGTCGGCGATCGCGATTTCGTGAAGCCCGCGCTGGAGGCGATTGGCACACTGGATTTGTGGCGCGTCGCGATGAAGCCGGGCAAACCGCTCGCGTTCGGGAGGATCGACGACACACTCTTTTTCGGACTTCCGGGCAATCCGGTCTCGGCGCAGGTGACCTTCGAGTTGTTCGTGCGTCCCGCGCTGCGAAAAATGATGGGTCGCGCCGACCTGCTGCGCTCTTTGGTGACCGCGACATTGACAGAGAGCGTTTCCCATGAACCGGGACGACGAGAGTATGTCCGTGCCGTGACCGTTTTCGAGAGTGGCACGTTCAATACTACGCCGACGGGTGCGCAGGACTCGAACCGGCAGCGTTCGATGACACTCGCGAACTCGCTCCTGATCCTCCCGCAGGAAGCAGAGGATTTACCGGCAGGAACAGACGTCGAGGTACTTCTACTAGATTTCTAGCGCGAAATACGGCTCGGCTTTGTCCATGAATAAGCTCCCGTTTTTTGTCAGAGTACAGCTAGTTTCACCCTTAGCACCGGAATATGAGCGTATCGCTAAACGTAACAATTCACCCTACCTTAGACTTCGCACTTACAGATGGCAGTTGTATCCACTCCCCCTCTTCCCAAAGCTTTGGGAGAGGGGTCGGGGGTGAGGTTGAATCGTTACCGCTAAACTGATATTAAAGACAGAAAGGTTACCAAATTGCGTGCAGAAATCGTTTCGGTCGGTACCGAACTGCTTCTCGGGCAGATCATCGACACCAACGCCGCGTATCTCGCGAACATTTTATCCAACATCGGCATCTCGGTCTATCGCCGAGTGACAGTCGGCGACAATATGGATCGGCTTGTGGCGGCGCTACGGCAGGCGCTCGACGATTCGGACATCGTGCTGACGATCGGCGGGCTCGGTCCCACGATGGACGACATTACTCGGGACGGGCTGGCTGCGGCGTTCGACGATAAACTCGTGCGTGACGAAGCGATCGCTGAGCGACTCAACCAGTTCTTCACGAGCCGCAATATGCCTGTTCTCGAAAGCAACTTGCGGCAGGCGCTGGTTCCGACGGATGGACGGTCCATTTCCAACCCGCACGGCACCGCACCGGGACTGCTCTTCGAAAAGAATGGCAAGATCGGAATCGCCCTGCCTGGTCCGCCCAACGAATTTATTCCAATGGCGGACAATGAGGTCGCGCCGTACCTGCGCCAGAAGACGGGCAATGTCGGCACGATCCGCTCGTTAGTCCTGCGCATTGCCGGCGTCGGCGAGAGTCTGGTCGAAGATAAAGTCAAGGATTTGATGATGGATGCCAACCCGACCGTCGCGCCATACGCCAAAGTTGGCGAGGTGCATCTTCGCGTCACGGCGCGGGCGAACACGGCGGAGGAAGCGGACGCGCTGATTAAGGAGCGTGCCGGGCTGGTGCGAGAGCGGCTCGGCGAGTCGATTTATGCCGAGAACGATGATCCGCTGGAAAAAGCGGTCGTCACACTTCTAAAGGCAAAGGGGCGCACGGTTGCGACGGCAGAGAGCTGTACAGGCGGCTTGGTCGCGCAGCGCATTACCGACGTTGCAGGCAGTTCGGCTGTGTTTCATCGCGGGTTCGTCGCCTACAGCAATGACGCCAAAATCGAAATGTTTCCGGAATTAGAAACGGTTTTGAAACAGCACGGAGCGGTAAGTCGTGAGGTCGCGGAGGGGCTGGCACGAGGGGCGCGTTCCTGGAATGGCGACGACTACGGTATCGGGGTCACGGGCATTGCGGGACCGGATGGCGGCACGACAGAAAAACCGATCGGACTTGTCTACATCGCGGTCGCCTATGCGGGCGGCTGCGACGTCGAAAAAGCGAACTTCATCGGCTCACGGAAGGTAGTTCGCACGCGTTCGGCGCAAACCGCCCTGAATATGCTGCGTCTTCGAATTCTCAAGGGTTGAAATGGATACCGATCTCTCCTCACATCCCAGAAGCCGAGGGGGAATTGTCCCCTGAGAACTTTTTCGATTTTCTTTTAGTTTTCTTTCCGGTTTTGTGTCACCACGTGTAGTAACAAAACAGGCTGATTTTTGCGAGGAAAATATCTTGAAATAAACCTGCTAAAAGGGCTGATGATAGTAGACAAAATGTGTCTAAAGAGAGTATAATAGAGGTGTTGGTAACACGCCGGAGGCCACTCGCGTTCCCGCCCCCAGACAGTGGAATTTTGGTTCTGCTTGTCGGGCAAGTCGGCGCGTCATACGTTCGCTGTACATTTTACAGGCAGCGCACGGGTGACGGCAGATGGAGCGCCGCTGCGTCCTCACGGAGACGTACCTGCGGGTACAGGAAAGGTTCAACTTCACATGGCGACCAAAGAAAAGGAAGCGCGAGATGCGCATCCTGTTGCAGACGACATCACCTCCAAGATCGACCCCAAGCGCGTCAAAGCGCTCGATATCGCACTCTCCAATATTGAAAAGCAGTTCGGCAAAGGCAGCGTCGTGCGCCTCGGTCAGTCGATGCGCCTCAACGTAGACGCGATTTCGACCGGATCGATCGCCCTCGATATGGCGCTCGGCGTCGGCGGCGTTCCGCGCGGACGTATCACTGAAATTTATGGCACCGAGTCGTCTGGTAAAACCACGATCGCGCTGCAGGTCGTCGCGCAGGCTCAGAAAAAAGGCGGCGTCTGCGCCTATATCGATGTCGAACACGCGATCGATCCCGAGTACGCCCGAAAGCTCGGCGTCGATGTCGACAACCTGTTCATCTCACAGCCGACCACCGGCGAAGAGGCGCTCGACATCATGGACGCGCTGATCCGATCCAGCGCGATCGATGTCGTGGTTCTGGACTCCGTTGCCGCACTCGTGCCGAAAGCCGAACTCGAAGGCGATATGGGCGATTCCCACGTCGGTCTGCACGCCCGTCTGATGTCGCAGGCGCTGCGTAAAGTCGCCGGAAGCATCAACCGCACCAACACTGCCGCGATTTTCATCAACCAGATCCGCCAGAAGATCGGCGTGATGTTCGGCAATCCGGAGACGACGAGCGGCGGTCTCGCCCTCAAGTACTATGCCTCCGTCCGCATGGAAGTGCGCCGCACCGAGACCGTCAAGAACGGTACCGATGCCGTCGGCGCGCGCGTCAAAGTCAAGGTCGTCAAGAACAAGGTCGCCCCACCCTTCCGTCAGGCAGAGTTCGACATTATGTTCGGCAAGGGCATCTCGCGCTCCGGCAGTATGCTCGATATGGGTGTCGATATCGGCATCATCAACAAGAGCGGCGCCTACTTCTCCTATGGCGATATTCGCCTTGGGCAGGGACGCGAGAACGCCCGCGCGTTCCTCGAAGACAACGAGCCGCTGATGGACGAAATCGAGAACCGAATCCGCACGAACAGTCTGGATACTCCGGTACTCAATATCGCCGAGGTCGAAGAAGAGGACGAAGAGTAATTCGACTCGTGTTTCTGACACGGGGCTGAAGCTTCAGACTTGAATTGCAGAACCCGTCTGATATGGGACTAAAGAGGATTAAAGTTATGAAGCCCAGCTGCTCGGGCTGATGCTGGACGCGCTTCTTGAGTCTCTGCCAACCTGGAATGCCCCGCTTCGGCACCTCAACGCCGGATGCGGGGTTTTCTGGATTTGCCGGGGGATGCAGATTGCTGAAGATTTTCCGTAAAGAATGAAAGCTCAAACGAAAACCAGAGGAATCAATTGTGATGAACGCGGAGACAATGGAAGCGGCGCGGGCGGTCGCGCTGAAGTTCGTCGGCTATGCTGCGCGGAGCAGTCACGAAATAGAGCGGCGGCTGGCAAAGGACGACTATCCACCCGAAATCATCGCGGCGATCGTCAGCGACTTCGAGGCGCGTGGGTGGGTAGACGATACTAAATTCGCGAAAGCCTGGGTCGAAGATCGCGCTGATCGCAAGAAATACGGACGCGGCAGGCTGACGGCGGAACTGCGGCGCAAAGGGATCGACAAAGAGACAGTCAGCGAAGCGGTCAAAAGCGGTGGCGACGAGCCGGAGATTGCAAGAGCCATGGCGGCTGTACTGCCGAAGTGGAACGCCGAGGCAATGGCAGGCGCAAGCAGAATGGACCTGCAGGCCGAAAAAAAGAGGCTTGCCGGTTTTTTACAGCGGCGCGGTTTCGGCTGGAGCATAATCACGCAGGTATTGAACGAAATTATGAAGAATACTGAATAATCTTGGTTATTTCGCCCGCGAATAGAAATTATACTTTCGGGCGCACCTGACCTGCCAGTCACAACGGAGCACAATCCGCTTTCGTAGTCCGCGCTGAACGACCCGATAATCCCCATTACCCTCAGGCAGTTATTGAGGAGACGGGTGAGGTTTCCAGTGCGATGAAAGCTGCGCTTCGCTGATACCCTCGCTCAATCTCGGACAGTCGGACGTTTCTCCATTACACTGTCTGGAGGTGAGGGATTTGTTACCAAATATCGTCGTCGCGTTTATATTAGTTAGCCTGCTGGGTTTACTTGTCGGATTTGCACTAGAACACCATTACGTGATTCCCCCCATCGAATCGCGGGAAAAAGCCCGCGTCGCCGAACTGGTACAGAACGCTATCGCCGAAGCGCAGCGACTCAAAGAGGACGCCCTCAAAGAGGTCGAATCGTCGAAGCGGCAGGCTCTTCTGGAAGCGAAGGAAGAGTCGTTTCAGGTTCGTACGGAAGTCGAGAACGAAAATCGGGAGAAGCGCACCGAAATCCAGAGGTTAGAGCGAAGACTGGCACAAAAAGAAGAGAGCATCGACCGGCGCGCAGAGGGACTAGAAGGGCGTGAGAGCCAGCTGCAGGACCGTGAAAAACAGATAGCAGCGGCGCGAAGCGAGGCGGAAGAGTTGCTCGAAAAGCAGCGTACCGAACTCCAGCGTCTTGCGGGAATGTCTACAGAGGAGGCACGATCCCTTTTCCTTAAGACCATCGAAGACGACAGCCGGCACGAAGCGGCAAAATTGATGCGTGACATCGAGAATACAGCACGGCGCGATGGCGAACGTAAAGCGCGCCAGATTGTCACGGATGTGATTCAGCGGTGCAGTGTCGATCAGACCTCGGAGACGACTGTTTCTGTCGTACCGCTCCCTAACGACGAGATGAAAGGGAGAATAATCGGTCGTGAAGGCCGTAATATTCGCGCTTTCGAGACACTGACCGGTGTCGATCTGATCATCGACGATACGCCAGAAGCCGTCGTGCTGTCGGGTTTCGATCCGGTACGGCGTGAGGTAGCGCGCATCGCGCTGACGAACCTGATCGTCGACGGGCGCATCCATCCAGGACGTATCGAAGAGATCATCAAAAAGGCCCAGTCAGAGGTCGATACCCGCATCCAAGAGGCAGGCGAGCGAGCTGTGCTTGAGACCGGACTCACCGGCCTGGCTCCCGAGATCGTGCTGTTGCTCGGCAAAATGAAGTACCGCACCTCTTACGGTCAGAACGTGCTCATTCATTCGATCGAGGTCTCACACCTTTGTGGTATGCTGGCGGCGGAGACAGGCGCTGATCAGTGGATTGCACGCCGTGCCGGTCTGTTGCACGATCTGGGCAAAGCGATCGATTTCGAAGTCGAGGGTCCGCACGCGCTGATTACAGGGGAAATCCTGCGGCGCAATAGAGAGCCGGAAACAGTCGTTCACGCGGCGGAAGCACATCACCACGATGTCGAGCCGACGACGGTCGAAGCGATCCTCGTGATCTGCGGCGATCAGATTTCGGCGGCGCGACCGGGCGCGAGGCGTGAGACGGTCGACACCTATGTCAAGCGTCTCAAAAAGCTCGAAGAGATCGGTGATAGCTTCCTCGGTGTCGAAAAGACCTTCGCGGTACAGGCGGGACGTGAAATTCGTATTATCGTCAAGCCTGAAATAATCGACGACTTTGCCTCCTTGAAACTGGCACGTGATATGGCACGTCGCATCGAAGAAGAGATGGAATTTCCAGGACAGATCAAAATCACCGTAATTCGAGAAACGCGGGCTGTCGATTTCGCGAAATAGCGTGAATAGCAAGTAATATTTTCCTACTCCGACCCTTCCCGCGGAAGCCAACCACTCCCAAACCCGACTTCGTAAGGCGGGGAGAGTATATACAGTGAGCCTCTGATACGAGGATGACACATGGTCGAAGTGTCCCGTAGGATAGAAAGTAAGACGGCAAGAATGCGTGTGTTGATGGTCGGGGATGTGGTCGGCAAGCCGGGTCGTACACTGCTTCAGGAGCAAATACCGCTGCTCAAATCGCAGCATAAGGTTGATTTTATCATTGTTAACGGTGAGAATTCGGCGGCGGGCATCGGCATAACACCCGACATCGCCCAATCGATGCTTCGAAGCCCGATCAACGTGGTTACGCTCGGCAATCATGCCTGGGGCAAGCGTGACATCTATCCGTTTTTGGATGAAGAGGCGCGCTTGCTTCGGCCCGCAAACTATCCGCCGGGCGCGCCGGGGCAGGGCTATGGCGTTTTTCCCTGCGCGGCAGGTTCTGTGGGAGTCGTGTCCTTACAGGGACGTGTTTTCATGGAGCCAGTAGACGATCCATTCCGCGCAATAGACTCGATTCTCGAAGAACTCAATCACAAAACGAAGGTCGTGTTCATCGATTTTCATGCGGAAGCGACTTCGGAGAAAGTAGCGTTCGGCTGGTATGTTGACGGGCGTGCTTCTGCAGTCGTCGGAACCCATACCCATATTCAGACGGCGGACGAGCGAATTTTACCGGGCGGAACTGCGTATTTGACAGATGTAGGTATGACGGGACCTATCGATTCAGTGATAGGTATGCGCTGCGATATCGTGCTGCCGAAATTTACGAGCGGTCTGCCTGCGCGCTTTGAGGTGGCGGATGGAGAAGCCCAGCTATGCGGCGTTCTCGTCGACATCGATTCAGCAACGGGACGAGCGACACATATCGAACGCATTCAGGTGCCTGTACACACAACAAGCACGGGTTCCCAATACTGAAATGAACTTTTGGAATTCAATAAACAACAAAAGAATAGTTCTCAAATTTGATACCATTTTCCGCGGCATTGTCTCATAGCGAAAACTATAAACAACAAAAGAACAGTGGTCACATAGTTTCTCAACCGGCATACCAATCGAAGGAGATTCGAATACATGAATAAAGGGTCACTACGAAAAAGAAGTTCGATTGCCCATTACACTCTGAAACGGATGCAGGGTATGACTGCGCTGGCAGCGTTCGCTGGCATTGCGCTTTCTTCCATACCGGTGCACGCGCAGGACGCTTTTACACTCAATATTTTCTCTGGTGAATCAAAGCAAGCGAGCGGTAACACTCTTTCCGGATGGGGCAGCGGCACAATTGAAGAAGATAAAAACGCCGCCTATAGCGGCGCCAACTCGCTCCGCATTTTCACTCAAGGTCTCTATCAGGGTGCCTCTATCGGCTTCGCCAAGCCCGCTGACCTGAAACCCTTCCTTGGTAACAAGAACGCTTATCTACAGTTGATCTTTTTGCTTCCACAGTCGAATCCTGGTGGAGCAGGTGGAGTGGGCGGCTTCCCGGGCGGTCCCGGTGGCTTCCCAGGTGGCCCGGGTGGTCCCGGTGGCTTTCCAGGAGGTCCCGGCGGGTTTCCCGGAGGTAGTGGTAGACCGGGCGGGGCAGGCGGACGCGGCGGAGCAGGTGGCTTTCCGGGCGGACAGGGTGGACCCGGTGGCTTCCAGGGTGGTTCCGGCGGACCCGGTGGCTTTCCAGGAGGTC
>JBBQPY010000006.1:0-67961 GCA_038216735.1 Chthonomonadales bacterium | reverse complement strand
GCCTGCGCGTGCGTGCCGGGTACGCGGAAAATCCCCGGGTCGTGCCAGAGGTGCCAAAATCGAGAAGGCACCGCGCTACAAAGTCGTTTTCAAGGACACACAGAAGGCAGAAATGACCAAACTGATTGTCTAAACGTCAATGTTTTTGATTGCGTATAAGTTAATGTAGGAAAATCAGTATGCATTGGTTTCGATAATGTGCCGGCAGAACTTTGGAAGACCTTTACAAATACTTCTGTCTCAATACCGTTGGTTCGTTATGGTATACTATGTTTGTTGGTTGCCTTTGGTGTCGTGCGCGAATAAACTTGAGAACGCCCACCCGGTTCCGTGGCGCGACCGCCTCAGCAAGGGCTTACGAATATCGGAGCTACGTGCAGCGGTACGGAGGTTTACAACGGAATGAAGACCAGCTTGAAGTGCCAGTGCGGTCAACGCATCTTGAAACGGGATGTGATGCAGCAGGGTCGGTACGAACGCCATGTCGGTCCTGTATTCGTCTACATCAAGTTTCGCTGTTCCCGATGTAAGAAACTGGGCGAGCATTTTATAAAGCAGGAAGAGTGGGAAGACGGTCTTCTACAGGAGATCACCAACGACTCAACGGAGCCGGAGCGCAGCGAGTTCCAGAAACTCGGAGCGATCACGCTCGAAGAGATGCGCGACTTTCATCATGCTCTCGAGAACCTGAATGAAATACCGAAACTAATCGCCGAGGAGTAATCCAAAGCGCAGATACAGAGGGCGAAACTGATTTCGTTCGATCTACCGAAACTGACTGAAACAGAAGACACCATCTGCCCGGACGCAGTATAATTGGAGCGGAACACAATCGTGTTCCGCTCCTCAATTTTTGTGCCTACAGTCACCTAATATCGCATTTCAGAATGAGTGGCACGATTTAGCTCTGGGGAAATGAAGTGTCGAGTTGCATCCTTCATAGAAATGGAGTCGGGAATGGCGGAGCAGGAGATCAGGATCGGGATTGTCGGCGCGTGTGGACGCGGGGCCAGTTTTAAGGCGGCCTGTGATGCGCTGCCGGGCGTACGGGTGCAGGCGGTTTGCGATACGAATGCTGGTGAACTGCCTGCGGCTGCCGAACGGCTTGGCGCACTCGAGCAGTACACAGACTACGGGCGGATGCTTGCGGAAGCAGAAATCGACGCTGTAATCATCGGCACACCGATGCCGCTTCATGTGCTGCAGTCGATCGCGGCTCTCGCGCACAATAAAAATGTGCTGAGCGAGGTGCCAGCGGGCGTCTCGGTCGCGGAGTGCAGGGAACTGGTGCAGGCAGCGAAAACGAGTTCGGCTATCTATATGATGGCGGAGAACTATACCTATAGTCGGCAGAACGTGCTGGTGCGCGAGCTCGCCCGGTTGGGACTGTTCGGAACGCCCTACTTCGCCGAAGCCGAATATATTCACGAACTCAAAGGGCTGAACGAGCAGACGCCCTGGCGGCGCAAATGGCAGACCGGGATCAATGGCAACACCTATCCGACGCATAGCCTCGGTCCGATCCTTCAGTGGATGCCGGGAGATCGTGTCGTTGCTGTCTGCTGTGTCGGCTCAGGGCATCACTATCTCGACCCGCGCGGTAACGAATATGAGAACGAGGATTCGACCCTGACACTGTGCAAGATGCGCAGCGGTGGTCTGGTCAAACTGCGTCTCGATATGCTCTCCGACCGACCTCACGCGATGACGAACTATCAGCTGCAGGGTACAGACGGAGCCTACGAATCCGCCCGCGCACACGGCGAAACCGATCGCATCTGGCTTCGCGCTCTCAGCAAAAACCAGAACGACTGGACGCCGCTAAAAGAGCTTGAAGCAGAGTACCTGCCGGAGATGTGGCGGGAGGCAGGAGCAGCGGCATCACGCGCGGGTCATGGCGGAGGCGACTATTTCGAAATCGTCGATTTTGCCGCAGCGGTTCGCGGCGTGCGTCCTGCGGCAATCGATATCCATGCTGCAATGGACATGACGCTGCCAGGGCTGGTCAGCCAGCAGTCTATCGCGCAGGGTGGGGAGTGGCTGCCCGTTCCCGATTCCCGTGACTGGGAGTAATCTCAGCAGGCTTTTGCTTAGCTCGGTTATATAGCCTGAAGTGCCCGTTCGCGGTCTGGGAACATTGTTTATAACAGCACCGTCCTGGCGCTCAGCAGGCATAACCGGGCAGGCGGAAAATTGACTCGCGCCTATTCCCGAGTATCGCAAAAACGATTAAAGACAGCCCATCACAAGTAGACAACGAGGAGACGAAGATAATGGCACAGCATTCCGCTTCGGTAGTGATCAATGCGCCGGTCGCTCAGGTCTATCAGCTCTGGTCGCATTTCAACGACTTCCCCAAGTTCATGTCCTATATTAAGGAAGTGACCTACTACGATAATCAGCGCAGCCACTGGGTCGCCAATGTCGTCGGACACCATGAATGGGATGCGATCAACACGGACTGGATCGAGAACAAGCAGATCGGCTGGCGTTCGACGGACGGGATCGAGAATAGCGGTGTCGTACGTTTTGAGGCGATTGCTGACAATCAGACCCGCGTCGAGGTGAATATCGAGTACACGCCTCCCGCTGGCATTCTTGGCGCGATCGGCGAAACGCTCGGCGTCGGCGCGAAATTCGAGCATACCCTGCAGCACGACCTCAACAATTTCGCGCAGATGGTTGCGCAGGCTCCGCGCGGCGCGCTCGATCCCAACTCATCGAGCTATATCTTTCATGAGGACAGCGCTGCGGCGAAGGGACAAACCACTCTCGCGCAGGACGCGACAATGGGTACTACTGGCAGCGATCGCTAACCTCCAGAATGCGTTCCTGATACATGAAAGCCCCGGTGCAAATGGATACTTCCTTTTGCACCGGGGCATTTTTGAGTATGGGGATTAATTCCTGTCCAGACTTGCAAAGCCCACCCCTGAGGAATGGTCGATACTCGTCGGAACGCCAGTTCCGACCCGGGTTTCAAAGCGGGAACAAGCAAGATACTAACCCTATGCCCCCTCTGCGGGAGCATTCCTGCGTTTTGCTAAAACTGCAAAATCGGCGGGTATGATCCCCGATATGTTGCGACCGGGGAAAAGTTCGGTGCCAGTCTCCGCGAAGGCGCTGGCGACGAATTCGCCACATGTGAACTTATCGCTGGCGGTGTAATTGATCCGCAGATGCCGGAAGATGCGCTCAGCCACGATCACAAAAATATCCATGTGGTCGTAGCGATCACCGATTTTAGATTCTGCCCACGCCAGCGCGTTCGCCCCCGACTGCGCATCCTGTGTTAGTACAACATAATGACGCGCACCTTCTTTGCCGCGCAGGTCACGCCTTACGACGCCGCGCGGACGTGCCTCGATCACCTCATAGCCGCCTGCATATATCGCGACATGATAGTAGCGCGAACGAGTGAACCACGTGATCACACGGTTCACACCCTGTGCGCGGTGGAAGAGCATGACATCGCCCGGTTTGGCTTTCGGCTCGTGTTGGAAGCGATGCTCTGGCTTGCTCAAGTAGACTACTCGAGTTCGGCGATATTGAAGAGTTTGTAGGCGTTGTCATGCGTGATGCGGCGAAAATCTCCCGGCAGAATGTTCGAGTCTTTGATCAACCCGAGCGCAGCGATCGGGTCGACATGCGGCATCGAACTTCCGAATAGGATGCGATGCGAGCCGACGACTTCGATCGCAGCAGGTATCTTGGCGCAGTCGAGAGCCCCGGAAGTCTCGAGAAAAATGTTGACCGACTGATGCGCGGCGGCAATTCCTGTCCGCCAGTCGTGCCCTCCCATGCCGAGCAGCACGAACTTGTGCATATTGTAGGTTTTCGCGAGGTGCAGGGCGGCTTCGACGCAGGCTGCGTTCGGCGTCTGCAGAAAGACCGGCTTTTGAAAGCGACGGCAGGCGTTCAGCACCTCATCGGCGAGCAGCGGATGGACTGGTTCGTTCGGATCGCCCGATGTCAGCAGCACGCTCAGGAAACGCTTCTGCCCGAGCAGTTCGCGCACCGCCTGGATCGAGGCATCGACGCGGCTCAACTGTGCCACGACACAGCCGAACATTCCGCTGTCCTGCTCGAGCATCGACTTGAGAATTCGGTTGCCCGAGGTCGGGTCCACCTGTGCTGCGCGAGCCGACCGTATGATCGCGTTGTCGATGCCGCGGTCCGCCAGCAACTGCGTAATCTGACTCACGTTCTGGTTGATGCCGGGCAGGCTATTGCCTTCCATGCTCACATGACAGTCGAAAATCGGCATGGTGGACTACTCCTGACCCGTGATCGACAGCAGTCGACGCGCGTTCGATGAAAGTATTTGATGCATGGCGTCGCCGGTAAGTCCGGCGTACTGAAGCGTATTGAGGGCGCTCGCGACGGGCTGAGCGGGCGCACCGGTTCCAAACAGCAGGCGGTCGATGCCGACGGTATCGACGAGCATCTTGATGTTGCCAGGCGCGAGCAGTTGGGAAGTCTCGAGGTGCAGACTACTGTAACGTCGGAGCGCAGCTACCGCTTCCGCAAGCGTTTCTGTAGCGACGCCCGAAAGCATCACTGGCGCGCCGAAATTCTCTATGCTCCTGCCCAGCATCGTGATCTGCCCGGGCGCATTTATATCAACCATGATCGGCATTTTGAGCGCCGAGAGCGCTTCGAGCAGCGCGTGAAAAGGCAGGAAATCGAGTGACCAGTCCTGCAGCTGCGGAAAGAAACGTACGAACCGAAAACCCTCTTCGCGAAACTTTTGCAACGGCCGCTCATCGCCGAAAAACATCGTCGGATTCAGTGTCGCTACCGGCAGCAGCGGCTCGTACTCCGTGCACGCGGCGCGGGTGACGGCGTTCCCGACCGAGGGATCGAGCAGCAGGCCGAGCGTCGAGAGCGTACAGGCGACACCGACCTGATGCTTCTGCATCAGCTCGAGCAGTGCCTCCATCGTCAAATCGGTGCTCGCCGCCGGAAGCGGGCCAAACAGCGTATTCACATCTACGATCTCATCCATACCGCCTCCGCAAACCAGCCTGAAGCTTTTTCCACCAGCTCGAATGGCTGCAATGTCTTATCGGCAAAAATGGAGCGGTACTCGACAGCAGTTCCGCCCCGCCCTGCACTCTCACAGCGAAAATCTACTCCATAAGCAACAACTCACCCGTACTCAAAACTGTATTGCTCCCGCTTTCCCGAAGCTTCGGGAAAGCGGTTGGTGAGCGTGAAAATCTACTGTCACAGTTACGCATTCAGTCATGTATTCGTCACCGGAAACTCTGGGGGTGTGACGAGTTTCACACGTCAGGCACGCTCGTAGACGGCACGGAGTCTTGCAAGGACGCGCTCACGCCCCAGCGCATGCAGTGTTTCGAACAGTCCCGGTCCAACAGTGCGCCCCGTCGTTGCAACTCGTGTGGGATGAACGACATCAGCGAGTTTCAGTCCCATTGTATCGACGAGCGAGTGCAGTATCTGTTCCACATTCTGAGCCGTCCACTCCGGAAGCGCCTCGAACGCAGCAATCTCCTGCGCGAGCATTGGCTTCAGGTACGAGACTCCGAACCATTTCGCGACCGCTTTTTCCTCATAGCCGATCGGATAGTCCATCTTCTGAAAGAAGAACCCGACGAGTTCCGTGACCTCCGAGAGGACTTTCATGCGCTCGATTTCGAGCGGTACGACGCGCCGTACATAGTCCAGCCACTCGACACGATATGCCTCTTTTTCCTGATCGGTCGCGGTGGATGGCAGCGCTTCGGGGACCAGACCGGCTTTGCGCAGGTAGGGCAGGCACATGCCGATGATACGGCCTGGTTCGCTCTGCCGAATATAGTGCCCGTTCATCCACTTGAGTTTTTCGTAGTCGAAGACAGCTGGACTCTCTGCAATGCCTGCCAGCGAAAACCGTTCGATCAGTTCCGGAATCGTGAACAGTTCGCGGTTCTCGTCGCCCGCCGACCAGCCGAGCAGCACCAGGAAGTTGATCAGCGCTTCCGGCAGATAGCCCTGCTCCATGAACGTGCGTATCTGCGTATCGCCGTGCCGCTTGGCGAGTTTCTTCTTATCAGTGCCGACAATCACGGGCAGATGCGCGAATTTCGGCCGCTCCCAGCCCAGCACATCGTAGAGCTGCAGCATTTTCGGGGCACTCGGCAGCCACTCCTCGCCACGAAGTACGTGGGTGATCTTCATCAGATGATCGTCAACGGTGCAGGCGAGAAAATAGGTCGGGAAGCCATCGGACTTCAGCAGAACCTGATCGTCCTGCAGGCTGTTCTCGAACTGGATTTCACCGCGTATCTCATCGTGCAAAATCTGAACGCCTTCAAGAGGCATCGCAAGCCGCACGACATGACTGCGCCCTTCCGCCTCGAAAGCGGCGCGCTGTTCGGGCGTCAGATAGCGGTGGCGGCGATCATAACCCGTCGGGAGACCCTTCGCGATCTGCTCCTGACGCATCGTGTCGAGCTCTTCGCGCGTACAGTAGCAGCGGTAGGCGTGTCCTTCCGCAACGAGTTTATCGGCGTAGCCAAGATAGATCCGAAGCCGCTGACTCTGGACATAGGGACCGACCGATCCGCCGGTAAACCAGCCTTCGTCGGGCATCATGCCGACATAGTGGAAGCTCTCCTCGAGATCGTAGGCGCTTTCAGGGACATAACGACCCGGCGTGCGATCGGTATCTTCGAGGCGTACCAGAAACTGCCCGCCCTCTTTTTGGGCGAGCAGCCAGTTATAGATTGCGGTTCGCAGCCCGCCGACATGAGGCGAACCGGTCGGCGAGGGCGCATAGCGGACACGAACGGACATACGATAACTCCCGTTGAATGAGGCATAGCGAACACGATAGGCGTTACATAAGCCCAGATTAAAACCTACCTCGATCCCAGGGTTAAACCCCCGATCCGTTTGGGCAGAGATTCCCAGGGTTGAAACCCCGGTCTGTCTGGCTAAAGCCAAGCGTACTTCAGACGCGATTCTGGTGTTTGAAAATCAGCCAGTGGTACAAGATCATTGGAAGACCACTGTCGCCTGTGGCATTCCGCCGGTCGTCCTACGGACGAGGAACGGTACTGCGTCCAGTCTCAGTCCGCGAAGGCGGATTTCGCGTTTCCAGACCGGAGCTTCAGCCCCGTGTCCCAAGCAACTCCAGATCGGAACAGCGCAGCCAAATGCAGAAGACCTCACCTCCGACTGGCAGGTGAGGTCTCTGGACAAATCAGCGCTACTTCTTGATATACTTGCGCTTGCTCTTGTCGAAGCCGAGCGGCAGTTTCTTCACATCGTAGACCCATGCGCCTGCACGCTGGAAGAAACAGTGGTACTCTGTCAGAACGGACGCGACGAGGCGGCGCGAAACGCGACGCACGATGTTTACTTCCGTCAGCAGCGTGATGAACTCGATACCCTTGCGGTAGTGCTCCATGATCTCACGCACAACCTCGAAAGTCGGCAGAGCCTCGGCGTCGGCACGCTCCTGCAGCTCCATCAGTTCGTTGATACGGTTGCGGCTGATGAACATCGTCGGCTCGCTCTCATCATTATAATTGATGTTATAGCGGTCGGGAGCCTGGCGCTCCAGCGTAAAGGTCGCGCCGGAATCGATCGGGATCGACTGGAACCAGTCGAGCAGACCGTAGAGCAGACGCGTCTCGTTGTTGACGTAGACCTGCGCCTTTTGTCCGCCCGGCAGAGTGAACTCCGTCTCCAGAATCGTCGGCTCCGGCGGGAAGAATCCCGACGAGAATTGGCAGAGCGGCAGGGTTCCGATCTGCTTGTGATGGTACTTGACTACGGCACGGGCGTTGGACGGCGGGTTCGGATCCGGGGACGGAACGGGCTCCTCGTCCAGCACGTCCTGCGCGAACGGGCTGACGATGTCACGCTCCAGCCCGCCGTCGAAACCGTCGTCTTCAAGCAGTACATCGGCAGGATTGCCTTCGGCATCGGTGAAGCTGTATTCCGGAATCTCGAGCAGCCCCGGCACGCTGAAGACGTAGCCCGGTATCGTTCCCTGCGGGCGGAAACGATCTGCGCCGACCCAGAGTACGCGCTCGTCTGCGGCGAGCGCGGCGATCATCGTCTGACGGTCCTCGTCGTAGGTCCGGAAATCCGGCGTGATATCGAACGTATCCTCGAGCAGGTCGGTCGCATACACCGTTTTATCGCTGGACTGAATCGTCTGCACGAGCTGATCGATGTCGGCGTCGGTCAACGCGAGCGGCTTCGCAGCCTCCTGCGCTTCGGCTTCGGCATTTTCGCTGACCTCGCGCTCGGAGATTTCAGGGAAGTGCGTTTCCAGCCGCGCCGTCATTTTCGCGCCGATCCAGGTGCCATCGGAAAGTGCGGAGACACCTTCGCTGAGGAACAACGCGGTGTAAAACGCGAGTGGATCGAACTCCTCTTTGTCCCGTGCGAAGGCGAGAAACTGGATCGCTTTCGTCTTGATCGGAACGTTGACCGCATCGAGGAAGGCGGAGATCGACTCCGGATTTTTTGCGCTCAGATCGGCTTTCTCGGCGGCGGCAGTAAAGGGGAAGACATCCTCGTCTGCGAGGAAGTTGTCAAACAGCACCTCGTCGTCGATTTGGGCTTCGGTGTTGAGCAGCCATTCCGCGGTGCCGATATACTCTTCGGGACCGATCAGGAAAAATCGGGTCGGATCCATCACGAGGCGCCGCAGCAGGTCTTCGTAGATTTCCGTCGGACGACCGTAGACGGCGCTCAGTTCGCTCGCCAGATGCTCGATGCGAATCGGCTGCCCGAAGGTGTTCAATATCCGGCGCAGATTGCGGTCCAGCGTGCTATGCGTATCGAGATAGCGCGACCAGAGCGTCCACTTGCGGTCTACGGCGGTGATACTCGGATTCGTAACCAGCACGACGCGCGCGAGCTTCATATCTACGTCATCGCGTCCGACGGCTTTGGCGACTTCCGAGGCTTTGAGCGGCTCACCGCTCTCGATCAGCGCTTTATAAATCAGGTCGCCCGCATAGCGAACGGCGAGGTCTAGTTCGGTTACGGTCTGGACTTCTCTCTTTTTTGCGGTTGCAGATGCCACGTTCGGTTCTCTCCTCTAATATCAACCAAAGAAACGGCGACACGGATTTGCTGTGCCCCGTTCCCTCCTGCAATTGCTGCGGTAACTTTAAATGCTCACTTTACGGTGACGGTGATCTGGTAGCGCAACAGGGGCAGGTGCGCCGTCGTCTCCCACTGTGCATTCGTCAATTTGAGCACGATGGTTCCTGGCTGTGAGGCCTTGAAGCGAAAATCCTCATGCGCGGCGCCGTTCGCTGTCGAGGACGGGCGCAGCTGCTCGCCATCAGGCTGCAGTCTGTGCCGATCATTCTGCGTCACGCGCCATATCGCCCCGCTCTGAGCGTTCGAGGTTAGCCGTACAATCAGAATCGTTTCGGGTGCGATGGTCACAGCCGTGTTGTTCTGGGCATCGGTGACGACGACGTTGTGTACCGGCGAACCGAAAACCACGTATCCGATCGCGAATACGATTATTCCGAGAAGGCACAGTGGAAACAGCCAGCGCGCGCGTTTCGGCATTATTGCAAACTCAGATCAGACAGATCAAACTCGTTTCAGTACCAGTGTCGCGTTGTGTCCGCCGAAACCAAAAGAGTTGGACATCGCGACATCGACATCGACGGCGCGGGCTTTGTTCGGCACATAATCGAGATCGCAGTTCGGGTCGGGAACTTCGTAGTTGATCGTCGGCGGCACGATTCGATCACGTATCGCGAGCGCGCAAACGATCGCTTCGAGCGCACCGGTCGCGCCGAGCAGGTGGGCGGTCATCGATTTGGTCGAGCTGATCGGCACATTGTAGGCGTATTCGCCGAAGACGGTTTTGATCGCGCCAGTCTCGACACGATCGTTCATTTCAGTCGATGTTCCGTGCGCGTTGATATAGTCGATGTCTTCCGGTTTGAGCCCCGCGCTCGCGATTGCCGCCGTCATCGAGCGAACCGCACCGTTGCCATTTTCTGGCTGACTGGTCATATGAAAAGCGTCGCCCGACATTCCGTACCCTACAATTTCCGCATAAATCTTTGCGCCGCGCGCCTGAGCTGCTTCGAGCGTCTCGAGCATTACCACCGCACTGCCTTCGCCCATCACGAAACCATCACGGTTTGCATTGAAAGGTCGGCTCGCGCGTTCCGGCTCATCGTTGCGTGTCGAAAGTGATCGCGCCGCGCAGAATCCCGCCATGCCAAGCGGCGTGATACAGGCTTCCGCTCCCCCCGCCAGCATCGCATCCGCGTCGCCGCGTTTGATTACATGGTAAGCGTCACCGATATTGTTCGCGCCTGTCGAGCAGGCGGTCGTGATGCAGGAGTTGGGTCCGCGCGCGTTCAGCATGATCGAAACCATGCCCGCGCCCATGTCGCAGATGATGCCTGGTATCAGAAACGGAGAGATACGAGTCGGGCCCTTTTCGAGGAGTATGCGATGCTGCTCTTCGATGTTGGACAGCCCTCCGATTCCGGAGCCGATGAAGACTCCAACGCGATCGCGGTTGTCGTCATCGATCGTCAGCCCCGAATCTTCCGCTGCCATACGTGCTGCTGCAACCGCGAACTGCACGAATCTATCGACGCGCCGAATGTCTTTCTTCGACTCGAAATAGGGCGATGCGTCCCAGTCCTTGATCTGCGCGGCAATGCGTGTCGTGTAACCTTCGAGGTCCCAGCCCGTCAGCGCGGAGACGCCCGAACAGCCCGACAGACAGGCTTTCCAGAACGACTCGCCGGTCAAGCCGAGTGCGCTGACTGTGCCAATACCGGTGATTACGACGCGGCGCGGAGCCGCCCCGCTGACACCCTGATACTCCTTGATGCTCTCGTTACTCATGAACCCCTGATCCTCAAAATGCACATTCCCGCCGGTACGCTCCATCGAACCTTACGCATTCCGTGCCCTGTTACCGACGGCTGCAGTGTGAATTTTGCGATTTATGTTCGCAATTTCCAGAAAACAGGTGCAGTTGCTGCCTGAATCGGACGAACGGCGCTGTCAGGCGCCAGCCTTCGCGTCTACGTAGGTGATGATCTGCTGTACGGTCGTGATCTTCTCGGCGTCTTCGTCAGGGATTTTAACTTCGAATTCCTCTTCCAGAGCCATGATGATCTCTACGACGTCCAGAGAGTCGGCCCCGAGGTCATCGACGATCGACGCGTTGATTGTCACCTCTTCATCGCTTACGTCCAACTGCTCGACCAGCACTTTTTTCACACGCTCGTATGTACTCATGCGGATGCTCTCCCGATTCCCTGTAGTTTTGTTCAAACACTAAAATTCACACCAAAAAAGTCACATTGAAAATTGTATTGCGGCAGAAATTATGCTTCAACGTTCGCAGTATGATACTGCTGCCGTAATTCTGCTGTGTCCTGCGATGTTCCTATGGTACCACATACTGCCCGCAAACAACCGTAAATTGTGCCAGCAAATCCGGTCGAAAGCGCCAAAATGCTATCGTATTAATCGAATCCGACTATGAATTCGATTCCGATCACATGAACAATCCACCGTCGATCGATATCACCTCACCTGTGATGTAAGCCGCATCGTCGGAACAGAGAAAGGTGACCAGTCGAGCTACCTCGTCGGCAGAGCCGATTCTGCCGAGCGGTATCTGCTGCGTGATCTGCGCGCGGTACTCTGCCTTCAACACTTCGGTCATGTCCGACTCGATGAACCCCGGCGCGACGGCATTGACGCGAATGCTGCGCGAACCCAACTCTTTAGCGAGCGACTTGGTAAGCCCGACCAGGCCCGCTTTCGATGCGCTGTAGTTGACCTGCCCGGCGCCGCCGACTTTGCCGACGACCGAGCCGACATTCACGATCGCGCCGCTGCGCTGTTTGAGCATCAGCGGAGCCGCCGCTTTGCAGCACAGAAACGCTCCTTTTAAATTCGTGTCGAGCACCGCGTCCCAGTCTTCTTCGGTCATTCGCAGTACGAGCTTGTCGCGGGTGATGCCCGCGTTGTTGACGAGGATCGCGACACGCCCGAAATGCTCCGTCGTTGCCGCGAACAGCTTATCGACCTGTGCGCTGTCGGAGACGTCGGCCTGCATGGCAATCGCTTCGCCACCCACACTCACGATCTGAGCGACGACCGCTTCAGCGGCGTCTGCACTCCGGCTGTAGTTGACGACGACTTTTGCGCCCTCACGCGCCAGCGCGACCGCGATCGCACTGCCGATACCGCGTCCCCCGCCCGTCACGATTGCCACTCGATCCTGAAGTTTCAAATTATGGTTTCCCGAGCCAAAGAGGTAAGCTCACCGGTAACTATTCACCCTGCCTCTAGTTTCGCACTTACCAGCAGAATATCTGCGTTGCTTCCCCTCTCCCGAAGCGTCGGGTGGGGGGGTTGGGGCGAGGGGAATAGTTACGCTCACCCGATAACAAATCTCGCCTGGCATACATCGTCTATGTCATTCGAACAAGCTCGCAGGAAGCTCTTACTCGACCATCGTTGCGATCCACCAGGTTGTGCCACCGGAGTCTCTGACACCGCACCGCTTATCCGCATCGTCTTTTTTCATCGGCTCCTGAACAGATATGCCGCCCGCTTCGAGCGCCAGTTTGTAGGTCGTATCGACATCGGCAACATAAATATGCACATGAGACGGAACGGGCGGCCAGCCTTCGCCGCCCTGAGCGAGCATTACTACGCTGTCACCGATAAGAACCTCGGCGTGAGCGATTTTTCCCGATTCATCAGTGAAACGACGTTTCTCTACGGCGTTGAACACGCGCTCAAGAAAGGCGATTGTGTCCTGCGCTCCCGCAACGATCAGGTAGGGCGAAACAGTGCTGTAGCCTGGCGGTTTGAATGGCACACTCACGAATTCAGCTTTCTCGCTGCCAACAGTCGATTTGCCTCAATAGAACTTTTAGTTCGGAGCCAGCGCGGTACACACTTCCATTAAACTATTACGGTCGTGGACGCTGTACGTGCGCGCGGTTTTGTCGATACGCTTCATCAAGCCGCAGAGTATTTCGCCGCTGCCCAGTTCGACGAACGTGTCGAAACCGTCACGCAGTAATAGCTGCATCGACTCTTCCCAGCGCACGGTCCCGCTCACCTGCACCGTCAGCCCGCCGGTCAAATCCGTCGGTTCGGTGACATATTCCGCTGTCACGTTGGAGACGACTGGCACAGAGGGTTTCCGAAAAGAGGCTTTTGCCAGGTGCGCAAACAGCGCATCGCCGGCCGTCACCATCAGCGGTGAATGAAACGCGCCTGAAACCGGCAGCAGTATCACGCGCTTCGCGCCTTTGTGCTGTGCGATCTCCCCCGCCTTCACGACCGCGTCTGTCTGACCGGAAATCACGATCTGACCGCCCCCATTGATATTCGCAACGGCGACGATACCGGCGCCGGAAGCCTTCGCCTCGCGGCAAGCCTCAGCTACAATAGAGGAATCCAAACCGAGTATCGCAGCCATCGTTCCAGGATACTGCTGTGCGGCGTCGCGCATCAGTTCGCCGCGCACACGAACGAGGTGCAGCGCCTCTTCGAAGTCCAGCACATCCGCCGCAACGAGCGCGGCATATTCCCCGACGCTGTGACCGGCGACGGCATCGGGCAGCAGCGTACAGGAGGCGACAAAACATCGCCATGCGGCAACACTGGTTACGAACAGCGCGACCTGCGCGTTCTCCGTCGCCTTCAGCGTCTCTTCCGGTCCATCGAAGCAGAGCGGTTTGATATCGTAGCCGAGATCGCGACACGCCTGATCGAAAACGGAACGTGCCTGCGGGTAGTGTTCGTAGAGCGAACGCCCCATGCCGACCTTCTGCGAACCCTGTCCCGGAAATAGAAATGCTACCTTGCCCATTTCGCCACTGCTCCGAACTTCACGCCACGCTCATCAAGACCGTTAGATATCGAGGACAAGTCTTCAGATACCCTGCTCACTGTGAGCACCGCAGTAGACTGAAGCAGCTTCTCGCTGAATAATCGTTATTCGATTGGAGAAATCAGGAACTTTTGTACCCGTCAAACCACCGCTGTCTGGGGCTCAGGCGACCACCACTCCAGCAAATTACCGTCGGGATCGTAAAAATAATATGAAACAGCCTGCATCCATTCGAAGTAAGTCGGCCCATATACTTCGATCCCCGCCGAACGTACATGGCTCACTGCCTTCTGTAAATCTGCCCGTTCGACACGAAAAGCGTAATGGACTCTTCCCCATCGCCCTGCCGCCGGATGAGGCGAATGCTCCTCGAACAAAAGTGGTCCACGATGCAGAGCAAGGCGCTGCGGAACGCCCGGTATTCCGACCCAAAACCAAGCCCACTCATCATCGGCTTCTGTTTCTGGCGTTAAGCCCACCACATTTCGGTAAAACTCCGCAGCAATAGGCACGTTCTCGACGATCAGGACAATTTCCGCAAAACCGGTGCTGAACATAGAGCGTCCTCCTGCCCTGAGGTCGCGTCTGGGGCAGCAGCGAGATCTCGATCTAATATATTCGACGAAGCTTTACGGAGAAGGGTATGATGCAGTGTGGGTCTG
This sequence comes from Chthonomonadales bacterium, assembly GCA_038216735.1. GTDB lineage: Bacteria > Armatimonadota > Chthonomonadetes > Chthonomonadales > Chthonomonadaceae > JBBQPY01. The sequence goes on along the minus strand of JBBQPY010000006.1, from coordinate 53,414 downwards.
CAAAATGCGCTTCCATCAGATACTCACCGGTTCCATCGTATCACGTTTGCACCCCAGGTTAGACCCGCCCCGAAGCCGACCGTTACCACGATGTCACCTTTCGAAAGAAGTCCCTGTTCTGCCGCTTCGGTCAGCGCGATCGGGATCGAACCGGCCGACGTATTGCCATAACGATCGAGGTTGACGAACACGTTTTCCATCGGAATGCCGAGCCGTTCCGCAGCGCCCTCGATGATACGCCGGTTTGCCTGATGCAGAATCAGGAGACGGACGTCACACGGACTGAGGCAGGCTTTGCGCAGCGCTTCCAGGACGACTTCGGGTACGATCCGAACCGCGAAGCGATAGACCTCCTGGCCGCGCATCGCGATACGATCCAGTTTGCTATCGATGACTTCCTGTGTGATTGGCGTACGAGAACCGCCTGCCGGAACCCAGACCGCCTCGATACCGGAGCCATCGGAGCCGAGCGACGAAGCAAGAATACCCATATCAGGAGCGCAGGGCGTCAAGACCGCTGCTCCCGCGCCGTCACCGAAAAGTATGCACGTGGAGCGATCCTGCCAGTTCAACTGTTTGGAGAGCGTGTCCGCCCCAATCACCAGTATATTGCGCATTGCCCCCGATTGAATGAACCCGGCAGCCGTTGCCAGCGCGTAGCAGAAGCCGGAGCAAGCCGCGCTTACATCGAAAGCGGCAGCGCGTTTCGCGCCGATACGCTCCTGAATTACGCAGGCGGTTGCGGGCCAGATATAATCGCCGGTGGTGGTCGCGCAGAGCACGAGGTCCAGTTCGGCGGCGTCCATTTTTGCATCCGCCAGCGCACGCTGCGCGGCAACTATAGCAAGGTCGGAGGTGGCAGTGTCGGTGTCGGTAACGCGACGCTCACGGATTCCAGTACGCGAAGCGATCCATTCGTCATTGGTATCGACCAGCTTTGCGAGGTCGTCGTTAGTCAGAATACGGTCGGGAACACACATACCCATGCCCGCAATTCCGGCATGAACTCCGGAGGCTGCAGGTGCGAGTGCGGCAGGGACATCATCGGGATGAAGTGTGTTGGCGGTTGATCGGGCGGGTTGAGAAAGTAAAACCATACGGTACGGTCTCGTTCCAATGACAAATTATAAACAGAAAACACAAATAAAGCTACAGAGCCAGTAAAGCGCAACTCTCTGCTCCTGTCAGCGCTGTCTGCGGTCTGAAGCAGAGCAGAAGCCATATCGCAGAAGCGCCCGTTGTAGTAGCTGACCAGCCTATTTTAAACCGGTGGCGGCGTCGGCAGAGCGCAGATTCGCTGTCTTATGATCTCGACAATGCTGTGCTGGATCGCAAGTTCCGTCACGCGGCAGGCATTGGTGATCGCGTGTGCGTTCGAGCGACCGTGCCCGATGATGCAGATACCGTTGACGCCGAGCAGTGGCGCGCCTCCGCGCTCCGAATAATCGATACGCTGCCGCACTCTTCGCAGAGCAGGGCGCAGCGGCGCAAGAAAAGGTTTCATCCAGGCATGCCGGGTCAACTCTTCCTGCAGCATCCCGAGCATCATCTCAGCCACGCCTTCACCGGTCTTCAACAGAACATTGCCCGTGAAGCCATCGCAGACGACCACATCCGCATTGCCCCGAAAGATGTCGCGTCCCTCGACGTTCCCGATGAAATCGAAGGGCATGTCTTCGGCTGTCAGTGACTGAAAAAGTGCATGAGTCCGCTTGACGAGTGAACTGCCTTTCGACGGCTCCTCGCCATTGGAGAGCAGACCGACTCGCGGGCGGCGCACTCCGACCACATGTTCGGAATAAACGCTGCCCATCAGAGCGAATTCATAAAGGTTGTTCAGATCGCAGTCGACGGTTGCACCCGCATCGAGCAGCACGACTGTACGACCCGGCGTGGAGGGCATCGGCGTTGCAATGGCAGGACGGTCAATACCTTTGATACGCCCGAGAGTCAACAGTGCGACCGCCATCGCGGCGCCAGTGTTCCCGATCGTGACGACAGCATCCGCCCGTTTCTCACGCACCATCCGTGTCGCGACAACGACGGAGGCATCCGGCTTGGACTTGAAGGCAACGGTCGGCTGATCAGTCATCTCGATGATTTCCGATGCCGGTACGATTTCGATGTTTTGCGGACGCGGACGCGCCAGTAACAATTCCGCTTCGAGAACTGCTGTCTGACCGACGAGAAAGAACTGCGCTTTCGAATGCCGCGCCGCCTCGACGACACCGCGAACGACTTCAGCCGGACCCAGATCGCCGCCCATTGCGTCGACCGCGATACGTGCCGGAACAGCGTTCGCGGTGCTCGTCAAAGATTTCGACGCATCCGTGTCGGTCAACCCTGTCCCTGAGTCTCATCCGGCATTTCGAACACTTGCCGTCCTTTATAGCGCCCTGTCGAGGGATCTACCTGATGCATCAGGGTGTACTCGCCGGGCTTCTCGAAGCTCGGGACCATCGCGGGATGATGAGTCAGCTTATAGTGGGTACGGCGCTTGCGGGTGCGCTGGTTGGAATGGCGTCGTTTCGGCAGTGGCATGAGCGTTTCCTTGTTATTCCTATTATTCCTGAGTTTCTTAAATCAAAGTTCTTACGATGCGACCTCACCCCCGACCCCTCTCCTCTCCGTTCGTACCTCACTAAGAGAGGGGAGAGAGAAGATCGACAAAAGCATCGTGTCCGGAGGACACTCGTACTTTCCAGGGAAGGACTTTAGCCCGTAGCAGCATTTTCAACCCACGAAGGTGGGTTTCGCAAATCCAGACCGGGGTTTCAACCCCGTGCATCGAGTGCTCGAAACTCAAATTGACTTTCGTTCACCGCTTATTTGCTTTCGGGCTTTTCCAGAAGCTGACTGAGTTTTGCGAATGCCGGATTGATCGGCGGTTCTGCCCCGGCTTCCGCCGCTAGCTCTATCGTGACCGGTGCAAGCACCTCACGATAGACGTCTTCCGGACGGCGATGACAATGGGCGCAGGTGCCATCGTCGAGGGTCAGTGGCAGTGGCTTGGTCGGTTCGCCGAGCAGTATATACTGACGCAGCATTTCGGTCAGATGAAACACGTGACCATCGAACAGCTTGCCCGCGACCGGACTCTCGTCCTCCTCGATTACGGTTACCGTCTGCAAAGTGCGTGGACCGATACTCGAGTGACGCAGTTCGAACTGCTCTTCGATCGCGAGCTCGGTCGGCTGCTCGAAATACTCGCTGCACCGGCTGCACGGCAGCGCAATCGTCGTCTCCGCCTCGCCCTGCACCAGCAGCAGTCCGCCGGTGTTATTGAAGGTAATGTGTCCTTCGATCGGCCTGGTACACTCGACATCTTCATCGACGAGCGGTGGCTCCTCGATGTCGTAGGGCAGGATCTTGCCGACCTCACGCAGTATTTCAGAGATATCGAGGCGCATGGTCATCCCTCCCGCAAAGCGTATCAGTATACCCTACTCTTTGCCAGTGTATCCGAATTAATCCAGCAAAAGGCGAAATGAACCTCACGTTGACAGGTAAAGTGGTCTATTTACTGTCGTTCCAGCATTTCGCGACCGCGCTGTACCTGCGTAACCGCCTTACCGAGCGTTCCCTCGAGGTTCGTCAGCACGTCGCGGGCATAGTCATCCGCTCCACGCCGTACTGCCGCCGCTTCCGCTTCGGCTCGATCGTGAATGTTTTGCGCCAGCGCTTCCGCCTGCTGGAGGATCGTGCTGTCATCCACTAATTTCGCCGCCTGGGCGCGTGCCGCCGCCAGAACTTCGGCACAGTGCACCTGTGCTTCATCGAGCATCGACTGCGCCCGCTGCTCGGCAGCGATACGCATCTGCTCGGATTCGCTCTCGGTTGTGCTGCGCACCTGCGCCGCTTCAGAAAGCGCGCGTTCCCGCAGCTGCATCGCCTCGGACTTGCCGCGTTCGAACTCGGTTAGAGCCGCTTTACGGGCATCCTCGACGATTTTGCCGGCATTGGATCGCGTATCCTCAACGAGGCGCTCCTGATCCTTCGCGAGTTTCGAGGCGCGTTTCATCTCCTCGGGCAGATTCGCTCGAACCTTCATGATCGTCATATGAAAACGGTCTTCATCGAAGCCCAGCATCGTGCCGAACGGACCTTTTTTCGTGTTTTCGATCTGGTCTTCGAGTTCCGTTAGCAGTTTAAGAATATCCACGCCGCCGTGAGTCGGCGCGACGAATCGCGGCGTCTCCGACTTCGCGGTAGAGTTGTTTGTATCGGTGTCGTTATCGGAAGCGGCATTACTGCCGTTGAATGTGTCGGGTTTACGGGTTGCTATATTTTTCGTGGAGACGTTGTTGGACAATGGCTGGCACCATTCCTTCCACCGCACCGCCTAGGCGGGCGATTTCTTTGACGATACTGGAACTGAGATCGGAATATTCCGTCCCAGTCATTAAGAAAATCGTTTCAATTTCAGTGTTCAGGCGGCGATTCATCAGCGCCATTTGCAATTCATACTCGAAATCGGAGACGAACCGCAGTCCCTTGACAATTACGCTGGCGCGATGCCGGACGGCATATTCGACCAGCAGACCATCGAATGTCTCGACGGTTACGTTCGGATGCGGAGCGCAGACCTCCACGAGCATTCCGATCCGCTCCTGTACGGTAAACAGGGGCGTCTTGGAACTGTTACGAGCGACGGCGACGAGGATATGGTCGAACATCCGCGCCGCGCGCTCGATAATATCGATGTGTCCATTTGTCACCGGGTCGAAACTGCCTGGAATCAGCGCACGAGTCATGCTGTACCTCACAGGATCGACTTATCCTACAGTGACGAGTTCATACCCCATTTTAGTGCGCTGCAGGGTACGGCGAAGGGGCTGATTGTCCGGTTTTGCGAGCGTCGGATCGTCCTCCACCAGCTGAAACGCGGTTTCGCGGGTTTCCAGCAGAACGTCGATGTCGCGTAATATATCGGCGATGATCATCTCCGGAATACCGCTCTGTTTCGTGCCATAAAATTCGCCGGGACCGCGGAGGCGCAGGTCTTCTTCGGCGATGCGAAAGCCATCGGTCGTCTCCGTCATCACTGCCATACGAGCGCGACCATCTTCGGACTTCGGCTCCGCAAGGAGGATGCAGAACGAGGCGTGCTGCCCGCGTCCAACCCGCCCGCGCAGTTGGTGAAGCTGTGCCAGCCCAAACCTGTCGGCGTCTTCGATGATGATTACGCAGGCGTTCGGCACATCGATTCCGACTTCGATCACGGTCGTCGCCACGAGGATGTCCAGCTCGTGCGCCTTGAACCGTGCCATGATCGCGTCTTTTTCGTCCGACTTCATCTGCCCATGCAGCAGTCCGACACGGTACTGCGGAAAGACTTCGTTCGCGATATGCTCGCTTAGCTGCGTCGCGCTTTTCGCCTGCAGTTTTTCGCTGTCCTCGACGAGCGGGCAGACAACGTAGACCTGACGCCCCTCCGCGAGCAGCCTCTGCGCCGCGGCATAAACCTGACTGCGTTTCGCCTGCGTCTTCCAGTGCGTCGCGATCGGCTTGCGCCCGGGCGGCAGTTCATCGAGCACCGAAACGTCGAGATCGCCATAGAGCGTCAGCGTCAGCGTGCGTGGAATCGGCGTCGCGGTCATCACGAGTACGTGCGGGCGCTGCCCTTTTTTTGCCAGAGCCTGCCGCTGCAGTACCCCGAAACGGTGCTGCTCATCGACGATCACCAGCCCGAGCTTCGCGAAATCCACACCCTCCTGAATCAGGGCATGGGTGCCGACCGCGAGACGAGACTGCCCGCCGAGCAGCCGCTCGCGAACCTCTCTTTTCTCTTTTGCCGTCTGGCTGCCGATCGAAAGTTCGACGGCGATACCGAGCGGATCGAGCAGCCGTCGCAGAACGATCGCGTGCTGCTGGGCGAGTATTTCGGTCGGCGCCATCAGGGCAGATTGATAACCATTCTGCAGCGCCATGAGCATCGCTGCCAGCGCAACCATCGTTTTGCCGCTGCCGACATCGCCCTGCAGGAGCCGGTTCATCGCGCGCCCGCTGTTCACATCCACCGCGATTTCGCGCACCGCCCGCTGTTGTGCATTTGTCAGTTGAAACGGCACGATCTCTTTCAGGTCACGGTCGAGCTGCTGCGTATCGACGGTAAACTGAATGCCCCTCGCGTCGTGACTGTTGGCGCGGCGGCGCAGGGCGAGCAACACCTGCAGCGTAAAAAACTCCTCGAATATCATACGCCGACGCGCTTTCGCGAGCGCATCCAGGCTTTCCGGGAAATGGATATTACGCATCGCATATTGTGCGCCGACCAGATCGTGCTGGCGCAGGATATCGGGCGGCAGCGGCTCCTCAATGTGCGGGAGCGCGCACTGCAAAACGCAATCGACGAGGCGGCGCAGTCGTGATTGGCGGATACCTTCCGTCGCCGGATAGACGGGAACGATCCGGTTCGCGGAGAGGCTGTCGCCCTCCTCGCCGAGCTCCTCCCATTCGGGATTGGCGATCTCGACAGTCCACCCGTTACGCTTTGCCTGACCGTAGGCGACTACCGGTTTACGCGCGGCTAACAGCCCGCGAAACGTCTTTTCGAGATAGGGCTGATTGAACCAGGTGAGGGTCAGTGCGCTGCCGTTGTCGTCGAGCAAAACTTTTGTCAGCGAGAGGCGCGGACCTTTCGGATAGGTCGTTGTGGCGCCGATGACGAGCCCGCTGACGGTCACGAATTCGCCGCTCTGGACGTCGGATACGCGTTTGAAATGCGAGCGGTCTTCCCAGCGACGCGGTATGTGGCGCAGCAGATCACCCGCCGTATTGAGACCGAGTTTCGCAAGTATCGTGGCGGCCTGTGGACCGACGCCTTTGAGAAACTGCAGCGGGTCATCGAGTCCGGCGACGGTGTCCGTCCGTCCTGCGGTCTGGGCTGGCCGTGCTGGCGTTTCCGGTCTGTTGGAAGCGTCTGGGCTTCGGGTTACGAAACGCGCTGGTTCTTGCTGACCGGTGGGCATCGGGTCTCCTGCGCAGCGGGAGGAAATCCTCTTACTCTTTGCATTATAGAGGGAGGAGTTGGGAGCTACGAGCAGTTTCAGTACATCAAGAAGCGTAAAAAACGTCTGAAATGCTTTAAATATGCTGACAAGACGCTGCGGTATTGTAACAGACAGGGGAGCGAATGTCAACGCAGGCGAGGCTGGAAACCACGACGATTTTGATCGACACGCGATGAAACGGTGCTGAAAAATCGGCGAAAAATTAACAAGAAAACACCTGTCTGTCGAAATTGTCAAGGATGCAAACAAGCAAAGGGACGGCAGTCACTGCGCCGTCCGTTCAGCAGATAGTATACCCCACATTGCCTGAATAATTGCCGGTGAAAATCCTAAGATTCGATTCGGTAGAGGAGATTGTACCGGGCAAACGATGAGGACGAACGAGCATTTTTTGACCGCAATCTGCTCGGCCGCCGCCATAAAGTTCTGGTTTTAACCTTTCGTCATGGTACAGAGGAAACTTCTTATTTCGTTGGTGTCGTAAATTTTGCCAGGGCCGTTTCGTAAGGAGCCAGAGGATACTGGAAATAGCCCTCTTGAGCGTCCGGCTTTTTGGCGGGGGCACCTCCGTCGAACTTGCCGGTCGGTCCCACACTGTAGACAACGAAACCATTTCCGACGACTCGATACCGCAGTGGATTGCCATTATAAGGATCCATTGGAACCTTCGTCATCGCCTCCGCAAGCGATTTTGGGAATGTGCCATTGTGCGTCTGTCGCCATGCCAGAACTCTCGCCGCGCAACGGACAACATCGATACGCGCCTCATCCGACGCGTTTTTATTGAGCGACTGTGCGTAGACCGGCGTCAGAATACTCCCGAAGAGGTGCGGGTTGGATTTGTCGTCCCGCACGGCTGTTTCGATCCTTCGCAGCGCTGGCAGTGATACGGGATAGGGATCGCCAGCACGATTGTGCGTGGCACGAACGACATCCAGCATATAGGCGCCATTCGCGTCTAGGAAAGGCTGCCAATCATGAGCAGCATTCTCTTTTTGTTGTGCCTGCTGATAGGCTGTGGCAATATCGGAATCGTATTCCGGTCCCCCTTTGGACAGACCCTCTTGCAGCCTGACGAGCAGGACAGCTTCTCCTCCGAGCGCCTGCTTGAAACTGTGTGGCTGCCAGTTCGCGGCAATGGATTTCTCGACAGCTGTAGCGACACCCAGTTTATCGCCAGCCGCATGAAGGATTTTCTCCATTCCATGCAGAGTGATCGAATCGATTGCGATCGCAACAAGATAGGAGATCACTGTATGATCGGTAGCGGCATGACGGGCGATGTTGAAACCGAGTGTCTGGTTGTGGATCGCGTCGAACGGTTTGCCGTCTGCCAGCATCACCGTGCTTTCCGCCGTCAGCGTTCGGATCGCGCTGCGCATTTTAGCATATTCCGGAAACAGCAATTTCGGTCCGAGCGCATAATCGCGTGCGAAATTGCACTTCGGTCTCGACGCGGCTTTGTGTGCCAGTGCAAGAACGTCCGCATGCGCCTTCAACTCAGCGCGCACTTCTGCAATTTGCGCGGCATCGGGCATTCGCTTGCCTGTGAGACTGCCGATAATCTGACTGCTCGCTATCGGCTTCGCTGTCAGCAGCTTTGTGAGTTGACGATAAACGGGCGCGGCGTTTTCAGAGTCGGGAACCGAGGGACGAACAAGATCGGCAGGCGTGAGCGGAATGCCTTCTTTTTTCGCGCTCGCTTTCGCCTCGGCATAGCTGGCCGAGAGTTTCGCCAGTCCAAGCGTCTGCGCAGTGACAGGGACGGATGGCGCAGATGAAGTTTCGACAAGCCCCCGCCGTCGACATCCAGTGCCGCCCACGATAACCAGAACGCCATATACGACAACGCCCATGACTGCGGCTGTTTTATTCATAGCTTGCTCTCGATTTCTCGACTAAAGGGGAGTCTGTTCCTCTACTTCCCACTTCCTGAAACTTCGGGAGAGGGAGTGAGGGTGAATAGTTCCGGCGAAGTAAACCTTTCGCTCTCTGACATTCCGCCAGGATTCTGGCGCTGAGATCCGCCATCATTTGCCAGCGAAGGTAGGCAGAGGGTACATAAAGTAAGTCTCGGATTTGTCCGGTTTGGTATAGGGCGAGCCGCCATCGAATACGCCGGTCGGCCCGACGCTCCAGATGACGAAACCGTTGCCGACCAGCCGATACTGCAATGGGCTGCCATCGTAGGGATCTGCTGGCGCTTTCAACATCGCCTCGTCGAGCGATTTTGGGAACGTACCATGTGTTTGTCGCCATGCCAATACGCTGGCTGCAGCATGTACAACATCTGCGCATGCCTGATTGTCTGCCTGCTTTAGAACAGCCTTGCGATAGTTCGATATCATGGTCTTAGCAAGAAGATTCGCACTATTGCTATCGCTCCGCACTGCAGCTTCGAGATTTTGCATTATCGAGAGCCCTTCGGGACACGGGCGTCCGGCAGCATCACGCATCAGGCGCACGACATCTAATATATAGGCTACGTTTGCATCGCCGTATGCTTCCCAGCTCTGTGTCTTGCCTGATTGCTGCCTCTGTTTATAAGCTGTTTTCAGTTCGGAGTCGTCAATTATAGTGCCTGTGCGGATGCCGTTGCTTGCAACATCGAAAATTCCGATCGATGTGCCCAGAGCATATTTCAAATTGTGTGGCTGCCAGTTGGCAGTGACGCATTTTTCGACTGTCTCAGCGATATCCGGCTGCTCTCCCGTCTTATAGAGTATCTTCTCTAAACCATATAGAGCAAGTCGATCGTAGACGATCGCAGTCTCATTGCAAACTACATCTGGCTCTGAGGCGGCATGACGCGCGATTGCGAAAATGACTGCATCATTGGCAATTGCATCGAGCGGTTCGCCATCCGCCAGCATGATCGTGCTCTCCGCAGACAGCATCCGCACGCCCTTATTCATCTTGCCCCACTCCGGATAGAGCAAATCAGCTCCAAGTGAATAGTCACGATCGAAATGGCATTTCGGCAGTTTTGCCGCTTTATGAATGAGCGCCATTACATCGGAATGCAGCGCGAGTTCGTCGCGAGCCGCAGCTAACTGTCCCGCGCTCGGCATTCTCCTGCCATTCAGATGCAGGATTATGCTCGTATCAGGAACTGGATTCGCAGTCAACAGTTCGACGATCTGTTTGTAGACCGTCCCGGCATTTTCCGCATCGGGAACCGAAGGAGTGGTGAGTTCAGAAGCAGAGAGCGGCATTCCATCGTGACCTGCCTTCGTTCGCGCCTCGTCATAACTTGTAGAGAGATGCGTCAGACCTTTATTCGGCGTGATGATCGCGAGGTTTTGCGCGACCGCATCTATGTGGCGCCGGCATCCTGTGCCACCCGCAAGAACTACAGTTCCGAATGCAATGATTCCGAAAATGGCTGCCTTTTTCATCGTTTTGTCCACACTGCCAGCGTATCCATAATGCATCCGTACCGATGCTTCCCAGTACCTGTCTTCGCACTCTGCTCACTGCCGATCATCTATTCCTTTGCAAGCCGACATTCTAGTCGACCGGTTTCGTGGGCAGCGCATCTTTGAGCGGCTTGAGCCAGATATTGCGATAACGGACTTTCCAGCCGTGATCCTGCAGCATGATCGGACCCGTCTTCGTCTCCGGTCCGCCGAGGCTGGCAGTCGTCGGACCAATGGTAATTTCGACGTTGTTATGGACTCGTATTCCATTCCAGTAAACGGTGATACGCGGCAACTCCGTCACCTTATTCGCGCTGTCGAAACGCGCAGCGCGAAATGTGATGTCGTAGGACTGCCACTCTTCCGGCGGCTTCGCTGCGTTCACATCCGGGTCTTTCTGCCCGTAGATCGCGGCGCACCCGCCGTACGCGTAGGTCTTGTTATGATAACTGTCCAGCACCTGTATCTCATACTGCCCGTGCTGATAGACTCCACTGTTGCCGCGCTCCTGGCTGTGTTTGTCCGCCAGCAGCGGGATATTAAACTCGATGTGCAGAAGATAGTCGCCGAAGATTTCTTTCGTCAGAATATTGCCACTACCTGGTTTGACTTCGAGAACACCGTTCGCGACCGTCCACTCTGCGGGGCGGTTCGCGTCGTGCTGCCAGGCAAGCGTGTCCTTGCCCTCGAAGAGTATTTTAGCGCCATGCGGCGCCTTTGGCGACCGTATCGGTTTCGTCACGACCACCTTATTCGTATCGAACGGCGGTGCAGCTTTGACAGTTTTTGGCGTGTCCTGCGCCAGTATCGGTCGTGTGAGCAGGCAGAGCGCCCCCAGTGACAGCAGCGAAAGCAAGGGTGTAGTTTTCCACATTGAAAGTCGAGTTGTCTTCATATTCCTCTTTCATGACTCTGTGCAAGACGGGAATGAATCCCCCGTCTGGAGGTGTGAGCCCCGCCTGCGCGGACTGATTGTTTCCCGCTTCGTTGATGTGGGAAAATCGTAGGATCGTGGCGAGCACACGGACAAAATTTGTATTTCTCCCCCTCTCCCTAATGAGGTACGAATGTTAGGGAGAAGGGGTCGGGGGGTGAGGGCTCTTCACCCGATCAGGGCGCAGGCGGCGTTTTTGGCAGGACGTAGAGGGTGAGGTACGCAGCAGTCAGCAGTTCACCGCAGAATGCCGCCGCGAAAAACCCGATGACAAGAAACGGTCCGAAAGGGATCGCGCTCGGTTCGGGCGTCCAGTTGTCGTCTTCCTGTTCCGTTTCAGCGGGGGCGTCGATGCCGCGTAGTCTGCCGAAAATGAATCGCACATATTCGATTAGATCGCCGAACCACAGCACCCAGCCGATATCGAGCAGCTGCTGTCCAAATGATGATTGTCCAGCCGACGCATCCCCCGTGTCGGATACTCCAGCAGCAATCTTCTCGGAAACGGTAACCTTCACAATAACTTTTGCTGCCGACCGTCTCCGAATGAGTATTAGCAGCGGTCCGACAACGGCGCCGGACAAAACCGATAGCATCACCCAGATGGGAATCAGCCGCAATGGCGTAAACATGGAGGGCGCAAGGCAGGCAAGCATCCCGCCCATTCCCCGTGCCAGGATCACATCGCCAAGACCCATTGTCTCGACGCGCTTCCAGAGCCAGCCCAGCACGCGGAATGTTCCAAAAATGAGAAGCCCGACTGCGCCCCCGAAGAGCGAGATTGGCAGCCATCCCCAGACGAGTTCATGCCCAGCCTCGTGGTGCGCGATGCCCCATATATCTCTTCCGAGCGGAATGAAAGTCGCGAGCAGATTGAGAGAATTCGTAATATTGAATGTGTCGAGGTCGATGAAGAAGACCGGCACCATCACAGCCGTAAAAAGCAGCATCGCGATACAGGTCGGCAGATCGTGATAGAAACGCAGTGTCACCGCGACGAAGAGCGCGCCCGTCAGCAGTTCAATATAGAAGTACCGCCAGGGGATCGGGGCTTTGCACTGACGGCATTTCGCGCCAAGAAAAAGGAAACTGAGCAGGGGAACCAGATCGATCGCACTGAGGTTTTTCTTACAGATCGGGCAGATAGAATGCCGTGGCTCAAGCAGGGATAATCCGTTTGGCAGGCGATAGATCACGGCGTTGAGGAAACTGCCGATAGTGATACCGAGCAGAAAAGTCACGACGAGCCAGAACAGGGTGGGGGCGCTAATAGTCATGACAGCTACTTTGTATCTCTGATAGACCCGATTGTCCTGCAGAAACAAGGAATGTATTTAGCCCGCGCAGGCGGGCTTTGCAATTCCAGATAGAGGGTGCAGTCCGTGTGATTGAGCAACTGCAGAACGAACGTATCACACGTGTCGATAATATTTGTAGAATTTGAAAGTTTCTGGAGAACGGCTGCCTCTCCATCAACAGATATCTTATCTGTTGAGGGAGAGGCGTAGCAGAGAACAGAGTCGGCAGAGACGCGCTATTTGTCGCCGCCAGCCTTATCGTCGTCGCTTCCGCCCGACAGGTTCTGGATAACCGAGATCAGCGGCAGGAACATCGCGATTACGATGAAGCCTACGCAGAACCCGAGGAATACGATCATCAACGGTTCAATGGCGGCGGTCAGGGACTGTAGCTGCGAGTCCACTTCTCCTTCATAAAACTCTGCGATTTTCGAGAGCATCTGGTCGAGGGCGCCGGATTCTTCTCCGATCGAGATCATGTGTACGACCATCGGCGGGAACATCTTGCTCTTTTCGAGCGGCTCGTTGATCTTGTCGCCTTCGCGGATACGGGCGCGGGCGTTCATGATCGCTTCACTGATGATCTCATTGCCGACCGTGCCAGCCACCGTTTCCATTGCCTGCAGGATCGGGACGCCCGAAGACATCAGAGTAGCAAGCGTGCGTGAGAAGCGGGCAAGGCAGATTTTGTGCGACAGCGGACCGAAGACCGGGAACTTCAGCTTCACGCGATCGATTACGCGACGCCCGACTTTCGTGCGTCCGAACGCTTTTACTGCAATCCAGAAGATCACGACCATTGCGATTGCAATGTACCATTTGTCCTTCAGGAAGTTGCTGAAGTCGACGAGGAACTGGGTCATCGCCGGAAGCTCTTTGACGCCGAGATCCTTGAACAGATCGATGAACTTCGGCACGATATACGTACACAGGAAGAGTACGATCGTAATGGCGACGATGACAACGATGATCGGATACGTAAGCGCTGCTTTTACTTTGCGGCGAAGTTCCATATCCTTTTCAAGGAAGCCCGACAGCCGCTGCAATGCCTCTTCGAGTACACCACCGACTTCGCCGGCGCGTACGAGACCAATGAACAGGTTGCTGAAGACCTTCGGATACTTCGCCATCGCTTTGGATAGTTGCTGCCCGCTCTCGACTTCGACCTGGATTTCACGAAGGATACGCTTGAGTTTGGGGTTCTGTGTCTGCTCGCCGAGCACGTCGAGTGAGCGGACGAGCGAAACGCCCGCGTCGATCATCGTCGAGAACTGGCGGCAGAAAATAGACAGGTCTTTGAGTTTGACACGCCCATAACCGGAGGCAGCGTTCTTGGTCTTACTCTTGCCGGTCTGCTTGACGTCGTTTACCTGAAAGCCCTGCTCCTGCAGGCGGCGTTTCAGAATATCCTGGTTCTCCGCTTCGGAGGTGCCGGTACGCATATTGCCGGTGGCATCACGCACAGTGTACTGGAATACTGGCATTACGTTTCTCCATCCTGGTGCGTCCCGCTCGCGATTTATCTCTCATTTCAGATGGGCGAGATATTTCTGCGAGCGGAACGTGAACGTGCTGATTCTGCTTCTTAGCGTCCGGTATAGCCGGGCTGTCCGGGTTGCGGCGTGGTCGCCGTCTTGATCATTTTTTCGAGTTCCGGCGGGTTCATGGCGCGCGTCATTGCCTCTTCGAAGGAGATCACACCGCGCACATAGAGGTCGCGCAGGCTCTGATCCATGGTGGTCATGCCGAGGTTTGCGCTCGTCTGGATCATCGAGGTGATCTGGTGCGCCTTCGCCTCACGGATCAGGTTGCGGATCGCGGGAGAGGCGCGCATGATTTCGAGGCAGCAGACGCGGCCTGGCTGGTTGGCGCGCGGGATCAACTGCTGGCACAAAATCGCCTGCAGGTTGTTGGATAACTGGAGGCGAACCTGCTCCTGCTGACCGCCAGGGAACGAGTCGACGATGCGCTCGACGGAGGTAGCGGCCGAGTTGGTATGCAGCGTTGCGAACACGAGGTGACCGGTTTCCGCAGCGGAGACTGCCATCTGCATCGTTTCAAGGTCGCGCATTTCACCGACGAGGATTACGTCCGGATCTTCGCGAAGCGCTGCGCGCAGGGCGTTTTTGAACTCACGAGTGTCCTGACCAACTTCGCGCTGATTGATGACGCTCGTTCGGTGGGTGTGCAGGTACTCGATCGGGTCTTCGATCGTGATCACGTGCTTGCTGACTTCGCTGTTGATCTGGTTGATCATCGCGGCGAGCGTGGTCGATTTGCCCGAACCTGTCGGTCCTGTAACGAGTACCAGACCGCGCGGCAGACGGGTCAGCTCCTCGAGTACCGGCGGCAGTCCCAGGTCCTTCAGTGTCGGTATTTTTTGCGGAATCTGTCGGAACGCGCTTGCAACATTGCCTCTGTCACGAAAGACGTTGACGCGGAAACGGGCGGTGCGGGCGAGCTGATAGGAGAAGTCGAGTTCGAGTTCGGTCTCGAAACGCTGTATCTGTTCGTCGGTCAGAATGTCGTATATCAGACGCTGCGAGTCCTGCGGCGCGAGCTTCTCATACGGGATCGGCACGAGCGAGCCGTCGATTCGGATGATCGGCGGAATGCCGACGGCAAGGTGCAGGTCCGACGAGCCTTTTTCGTGCATCGCGCGAAGCAGGTCGTCGATATGCGCGTCATCGAGCGGTGTCGGGCGCGCGGTCGTGACCTGTGCAACCTGTACCGGCTGCGGCTGTTGAGCCGGCGGGCCTCCACCGCCAGGTGGGTACCCCTGCCCGCCTCCACCGCCTGAGGGTGGCAATCCACCCTGCGAAGGGTTGAAAGTGGCTGGCTGCCCGCCCTGCGATGGGTTGAAAGCGGGCGGTTGTCCGGGCATACCGGGCTGTTGGGGGCGATTGGGAAATTGATTGTCTGCCAAGGTTAAACTCCCGAGTTACACGAAATGAACCTAAAAAGTGAACAAAAAGAAGTGCATGAAGGAACGATAATGAACACTGCCAACCATGAATGAATGATTGAAACTGAGCGAATGCATCTGTCAATGCGAGAGAACGAGACTCTCCTCTGGTATCTGTCGGAACGCGCTTGCAACGTTGCCTCTGTCACGAAAGACGTTGACGCGGAAACGAGCGGTTCGCGCGAGCTGATAGGAGAAGTCGAGTTCGAGTTCTGTCTCGAAACGCTGTATCTGTTCGTCGGTCAGAATGTCGTATATCAGACGCTGCGAGTCCTGCGGCGCAAGCTTCTCATACGGGATCGGCACGAGCAGGCCGTCGATACGCATGACCGGCGGAATCCCCACCGCGAGGTGGAGTTCTAGAGCGCCCCGATCATACATTGTATTCAGCAGATCGGGGATAACCACACCGTCGAGAGGCTGACCGGGTAGTCGATTGTCTGCCATAATTGCGCTCCTGAACGATCGGCACATTGCAGCCGCCGCACAATTTTGTGTTCCGACGTTCGACATCAGCAAAACAGCATCGATCTATCGTCGGCAATACAGACCACTGGTATTAGTATACAACTAATAGTACATAACAAATGAACCGTGCATTTGGTTCGCAGGCAACAGGGCACGGCTGAGAAGAAATGTCTCCATTTATTAGAGGCAAGGGACGGGTCTCATGTTCCCTGTGGGAGACACGAGACCCGTCCACACGAATGCGATCCACTTTCGAGCGAACTATTAGCGAGGCGTCGGGCAGTCGGCAGCACCGGGAGGTTTAGAATCCGGCGGTGAAGACCGTACGCATAACCTCGTCCGGAGTCGTGATGCCTTCCAGAACCTTGAGCAGTCCATCTTCGCGGAGTTCTGACATACCGTTCGCTTTTGCCGCCTCTTTGAGGTCGTTCAGAGGTGCGCGGCGCACGACCATTTCAGCGATTTCCGCATTCATAATCATAAGCTCATAGAAGCCGATACGTCCTTTGTAACCCGTGTTGCGACACAGTTCGCAGCCCTTGCCGCGCGCGAGCTGCACCATCTCTGTCGGATCTTTGACCTTGTAGCCGAAGCGGCGCAGGTCGGAGGCAGGCACATCGTAGAACTCGCGGCAGTTGGTACAGATTTTGCGTCCGAGCCGCTGCGCAAGAATTCCGATGACGGTTGCCGAGATCAGGAAGGGTTCGATGCCCATGTCGATCAGTCGCAGGGTTGCCGATGGCGCGTCGTTGGTATGCAGAGTCGAGAGCACAAGGTGACCAGTCAGCGCGCACTCGACGCCGATTTCGGCGGTTTCCAGGTCGCGCATCTCACCGACCATAATGATATCAGGGTCCTGCCGCAGGAACGAGCGCAGCGCTTTCGAGAAGGTCAAGCCCGCTTTCGGGTTCACCTGTACCTGCGTGACGCCGCTGAGCTGGTACTCGCAGGGATCTTCGACGGTCAGAATGTTCTTCTCGATCGTGTTCAGTTTGTTCAGCACCGAATACTGCGTGGTGGTCTTGCCCGAGCCGGTCGGACCGGTTGTCAGGATCATACCGTTCGGCTGCGCGGCGAGCTCTTCGATCTGCGACTGCATCTCAGCGGTGAAGCCGAGTTTGTTCAGCCCGATCATAACGCTGCTCTTGTCGAGAATTCGCATGACGATCTTTTCGCCGTGCAGGTTCGGGAGACAGGAGACGCGCAGGTCGTATTCTTTGCCCTGGAAGCGTGTTCCAATACGTCCATCCTGAGGGACGCGCCGCTCGGCGATGTTCATCTCCGAAAGGATTTTGTAACGCGCGGTGAGCGGCAGCTTGATATAGCTGGGCATCTGCATGATCTCGTGCAGTACGCCGTCAATGCGGAACCGCACACGGATATTGCGGCGATCCGGCTCAATATGGATGTCTGACGCTTTCTCTTTGATCGCTGACTGCAGGATCGTGTTGGCGAGTCGGACGATCGGAGCCTCTTCGACCGCTTTCGCCATATCCTCGTCTTCCGCATCTTTAGCCGCATCGCCACGAGCGCCATAAACAGCCATCACTTCAGCGAGGGAGGATTTGGTGTCGGTGTCCATAATGTCACCACCGCCACCCTTCATCGGGTTCAAGCCGCCTTTGCTGGTGCCCGCACCGATCGCTTCGACGCTGCCGCTATTATAGTTGCGACTGATCGCGTCTTCGATCTGCTCCGGAACTGCGAGCACTGCACGCACCTGGCAGCGCGAAACGAGGCGCAGGTCGTCCTGCGCGGTCAGATTATTGGTGTCGGACATCGCGACGAAAAGCGTGTTGCCGTCTTTTTTGACCGGCAGTACGTTGTGTCGTTTGGCGACGTTTTCGGGAACGATATTGATCGCGCTCGCTTCCGGTTTATAGACGCTGAGATCGACGAAGGGAACGCCGAGCTCCTGTGCCTTGGCTTCGTAGACGTCCCGGGCGTTGATACCCTGCTCGACCATGATTTTTGCCAGGTCGCCGCGAGTACTCTGCTGCGCCTTGCGGGCTTCTTCAAGCTGGGTTGCGGATAAATATCCTTTTTCCAGCATATAGTCGCCAAGACTTTTGCGTGCCATTACCATGCTTATGTCTCCACCTTAGTACGCGCAATGCGTATACGATGCCTGATTACGAGGGGTGATACTAGCTTTATCAACCAATTTATCGAGTATTGCCGACGGAAGCTGCGTCGAACATTGCTTTCGCTTCGGCGTGGTCTCACGTGACATAGTATGTCTGATGCGAAGGGTGCGTGAACGCGGAAAAAGGGCAGATGCGATGCGAGATTTCGATTATAACATACCCCGCTGATTCACGCAAGCGAATTCTGTATTCAGGAGCCCGCTATTTTGTTTTATTATTTTACTTTGCCGCGGTGCTCTCTCTCCCAAAGCTTGAGGAAAGGGAAGTGCGCCCAGTCTGCGACTGAGGGCGAAAAGTAGATTATATTCATAAATGGGCGAGTACGGCGGCTTCCATAATTTCACTGGGCGGCGAAATCCCCGTCCACAAACGAAAGGCCTCCGCGCCCTGCCCGACCAGCATACGAACTCCGGACAGTGTCTGGCAGCCGCGTTTCTTCGCCTCTTGAAGCAGTCGCGTCTCGACCGGATTGTAGACGAGATCGTAGACCAGCAGGCCGGGATGCAGCGCCTCTAGTGGCAATGGCGGCAAGCCCTCGATGTCGGGATGCATTCCGACCCGCGTCGTCTGTACCAACAGACGGGAAGCGATAATCGCTTCAGCAAGCGGCGCGATCGGCTCCAGCGGAAGCACCCATATACAATCGTCCGAATATCCGGCGTCGCGTACGTCCTGCATCAGCCGCTGTGCACGTTCGAGGCTGCGGTTTGCGAGTACGACTCGGGCGCCCTCCTGCACCAGACGAAAAACCACAGACCTCGCCGCACCGCCTGCGCCGAGAACGAACACCTGTTCGCCATGAATATTGTCTGCAAGATTCTTTCCGGCTGTACGCAATGGCTCAAAAAATCCTGTGCCGTCGGTGTTGCAGCCAAAAAGCCGTCCATTTCGACAGCATACTGTATTGACGGCGCCAATCGCCATTGCGTTCGGTTCCACCTCGTCCAACAAGGTTAAAACACGTATTTTGTGCGGAATCGTCAGGTTGACGCCAACAATACCGAGAGCGGGCAGGCTGCGTATCGCCGCTTCGAGCGCGTCCGGCGCGACCTCGAAGGGCACATAGACGAAGTTCAGCCCGAGTGTGGCAATCGCGGCGTTGTGCATCGCGGGCGACAAACTGTGCGCGACAGGACAGCCGAACACACCGATAATTTTTGTATCGCCTCGAATCTCGCCGATCGGATGGTTCAATTGTTGCCTCTAAAAAGTCGCCTCTAACAAATAGATACGTGATCGCAACGAAAAAAGATAGCGGAAGCATAGCAAACTGCGCTGCTGTCAGAAGCGGCGCAATCAAAAGCAAACCTGTGACTATTCGCCCTCACCCCCAACCCCGTCCCCGAAGCTTCGGAAGAGTGGGTGGGGATGAGGGTGCCTTCGATAAAGGCAAGGCGGAATATTTACAGCAAACCCTTGCGCTTGAACCATTTAAGCAGCATGCGTTCCGGGGGGCGGCTCACATACCGCGTGTAGGCGAATTCGCGTTCGTGGATAGGCTCGACCATAATCGTATAGATACCGGTGCGGTTGCCGCCCCAGATGTCTGTAAACATCTGGTCGCCGACGATTGCCGTGTTCTCCGGTACGGTTCCCATTGCCGTCATCGCCCGCCGGAAACCGTCACGACTCGGCTTACGCGCCTGACGGACGTTCGGGCAACCCAGCTTTTCTGCGATGCGCTCCGAGCGACGGCTGAGTACTGAGTTCGACAGGATGCTGATCTTCAGTCCGTGTTTGCGCATCGAGGCGAGCCAGGCGGTCACTTCCTCTGCCATTTCCTCCTGCTGCCAGCGCACGAGTGTATTGTCGAGGTCGAGGATCACGCCCGCCACATTCTCCCGCTTCAACTCCTCCGGTGTTACCTGCCAGACGGTCTCGACGAGCCGATGCGGGCAGAAAATCAGGATGCCGGGACGGGGCGCGTGACCCTTCAGCGGAGCAGGGTTTACGCTCGCGCTCACAGATGAACCGGCATCGACGTTGACTCTCTGGTCAGGAGCCGTTTCTGTGGACGGAGTTGGGCTGCTATTATCCACCGGGCTGAACCTCCGTTCCAGCAGGCACGGGTTGCAGGAGCTTTCGCTCGTCGCGAACCTGCTTTACTGCCGTGCGATGCTGCTGAATTGTACGCGTAAAGATGTGGGTGCCATCCGGGCGGGCAACGTAATAAAGGAATTCGTTCTGTTCCGGACGCAGCGCGGCTTCGAGCGATGGCAGTCCTGGATTGGCGATGGGACCTGGCGGCAGTCCCCGATGGCGATATGTGTTATAGGGTGAGTCGATGGTCAAATCCTTGAAGAGCACACGATCTTTGTGATGGCCGAGCGCAGAGAGCACGGTCGCATCGATTTCGAGCCGCATCTTTTTGTGGAGACGGTTCTCGATCACGCCCCCGATTCGCGGGCGATCCTGCGGCGCTTTCGCCTCACGTTCGATCAGTGAAGCAGCCGTCACGATTTCGTGCAGGGTGCGTCCACTGCTGGCGATCGCTGTCTGATTGGGGCGCGCGAAGCGCGCGCTGAAGTTCGTCAGCATCTCCAGAATCACCTTTTGCGGCGGCGTATTGGGTGCGAAACGATAGGTGTCGGGATACAGATAGCCCTCCAGGGTTTTCTTCGGCAGCGGAAAATCCGCCTGCAACTGCTGGATCGCGACCGGATCGGTCGCCAGTTTCAGAAAGTCCACTTCGTGCGCGATGCCTTTGGTTTCGAGTGCGTGAGCGATCTGACGCAGAGTGTAACCTTCAGGGACAGTGAGCCGGATGCCGGACACCGTCAGTTTCGGTCCGAAGCGCAGCTGCTGCACGATCTGAGGCAGCTGCATATCCGGAAAGAGAATGTATCGGCCCGCTTTGAGTTTGGCGCTGTTTCCTTCATACCGCGCCGCGAGCGCGAAAACCTGAGCATTTCTTACGATGCCTCGGTCCTGCAGTATCGAACCGATCTTCATCAGGTCCGAGCCAGCGGGTATCATGACGGAGACCGGACGATGCTGATTTGAGGGCGGTGTGCCGAGCCAGAAGAGGATGCCGCCGATCAGAAGCGCCGCAACAACAGTAGAAAGCAAAAAGCGCAGAATGCGGCGCATTCGTCGCTGTTGGGCGAGCGCTGCCGCACGAAGGGCATTCGTCTCCTGTCCTTCTTTGTTCTTCCCCCCGCTTTTGACGCCATTTTTATCGTTCTTCACATTGCTGGGTGTTTCCGACTTATCGTTTGGCTCGCTCACGCTGTATCCGTCTCTTGAGATGTAGTGATATTGGCTTGGCTGTCAGGAATTTCGTGATTTCCAGAGGAGTGAGTCTCCTCAGAACAATCCTCCTCTGCGTCCTGCATACCGGACGCGGCAGAGGCGTCGTCGGTTTCCGCAAAGTGCGGTGCAGCCGTTTGGAGATCGGAATTCTTTTGTGCCGCCCGGCGGTCGAGATGCGTCTGTAGCAGCAGACAGGCGGCGAGCGAATCGATCGTCTGTTTGCGCTGATCACGTTTTTGATTGCCAGCGATCAAGACTCGTTCCGCTTCGCTGGTCGAGAGGCGTTCGTCCTGCAGCAGAATCGGAATGCGCACGCTGTCACGCAGCATCGCGACGAAAGCCTCGATCTTTTCGGTCTGGATGCCGTGGCTGCCGTCCATCATGAGTGGTAACCCGACCACGATCTCGCGCACCTCACGGTCGACGATCAGCTGCCTCAGCGCCACCATATCGCGCTTCCTGCCTTCCTGCCGAATAATAGTCTGGCCGGGAAAAGCGATCGATTCCGTTTCGTCGCTAAAGGCAGTTCCAATTGTTTTCGCGCCCACATCGAGCGCCATAATTCGTGGCATTACTCTCGTCTTCGTTCCTTACGCTCTTATCAGAAACAAAATACACGTCTTTTCGAACACATGCGAGTATACCCTACAGCCGATGGGGTGGCTGCGCCATAAAGGTAGTACCGGGAACCTGTTTTTCGCGAGCATTCGATTCCTCCGACGCAATGGAAATGCTACCTTGTTTTAGATACCGCTTTCGGCTACAATGAAGTAGGTACAAATACGGGCAGAGTGCAAATAAATCGGACGTAACAAGCTGCGTCCTTACCAATTGGAAGCACGGTGGATCTGCAGACCCGACATCCCTCTTTGACCGAAAACTTCACACCAAATTTTACGAGGAGAACGACTCAAGATGGCACAAACGCCGCTACATACGCCGCAGCAATGGAAAGACCTAGCAACTCAACTGCGCGCCGACAGCATTCGCTGCACCACGACGGCTGGCTCCGGACATCCGACCTCCAGTATGTCTGCCGCCGACCTGATGGCGGTGCTGATGGCGGACTATCTGCATTATGATTTTTCCGATCCCCACAACGTCCGCAACGACCGTCTGATCTTCTCGAAGGGTCACGCCGCGCCGCTGCTCTATTCGATGTACAAGGCAGCAGGAGCAATCACCGACGAGGAGCTGCTGACACTGCGCAAAATGGGCAGCCGCATCGAAGGGCATCCGGTTCCCGAACCCAATGGGCTGCCTTACGTCGATGTCGCGACCGGTTCGCTCGGGCAGGGACTTCCGGCAGGCGTCGGAATGGCGTTCGCGGGCAAAATGCTCGATAAGCTGCCGATGAAGGTCTGGGTGCTGCTCGGTGACAGCGAGATGGCAGAAGGCAGCAACTACGAGGCGTTCGAGCTGGCAGGGCACTATGGGCTGAATAATCTGGTCGCGATCCTCGACATGAACCGGCTCGGACAGCGCGGCGAGACGATGCTCGGCTGGCAGGGCGAGAAGTACGCAGAGCGGGCGCGGGCGTTTGGCTGGCATGCAATCGTAATCGACGGTCACGATGTCGAAGCGGTCAATGCGGCTTATGCGGAAGCCGAAACGTCTGATCTGCCGGTCTGCATCGTCGCGAAAACACGCAAGGGCGAAGGCGTCTCGTTCACCGCCAATGTCGAGGGCTATCATGGCAAGGCGATACCCGCCGCCGATATGCCCAAAGCGCTCGCAGAACTCGGCAACCCCGACTGCAAACTCGTGATCGCCGTGCAGGGCTACCGTGCTGGTGAACCCGCGCCGCAAGCCGCTGCCGGCAAGTTCGTTCCCCCTCACTATGAAATAGGCACGAAAGTCGCGACTCGCGAAGCCTATGGCGACGCACTCAAAGCGCTCGGCGAGGCGAAACCCGAGATCGTTGCGCTCGACGGCGAGGTGAGCAACTCGACCTTCGCAGACCGCTTCAAGAAAGAGTTTCCGGATCGGTTCTTCGAGTCCTATATCGCCGAGCAGCAGCTCGTCAGCGCGGCGGTCGGCGTGCAGGTGCTTGGTAAAGTTCCCTTCGCCTCGACCTTCGCGGCGTTCTTCGCGCGCGCCTACGATCAGATCCGTATGGCAGCGATTTCGCGCGCCAATATCAACCTCGTCGGCTCCCATGCAGGCGTCTCGATCGGCGAGGACGGACCGTCGCAGATGGCGCTCGAAGACCTCGCGATGTTCCGCTGCGTGAACGGAAGCGCGGTGCTGTACCCCTCCTGCGCGACGACCACCGCGCACCTGCTCGCGCAGATGGCGACCCGCAAGGGCATCAACTACATGCGTACGACCCGCGAGAAGACGCCCGTGTTGTACGGTCCCGAAGAGAGTTTTCCGATCGGCGGCAGCAAGACCTTACGGCAGTCGGACAGCGATGTCGCAGCAGTGATAGCGGCGGGCATCACGCTGCACGAGTCGCTTAAAGCCTATGATCTGCTGCTCGCGGAGGGCATCCATATCCGCGTGATCGACCTCTATTCGGTCAAGCCGATCGACAGCGCGACGATGCAGAAGGCGGCGAGCGAGTGCCATGGGAACCTGATCGTAGTCGAAGACCATTGGCCCGAGGGCGGTCTCGGCGACGCGGTGCTGGAGGTGTTCGACGGTCAGTCCGAAGCGCATCCGACGGTGACGCGGATCGCGGTGCGCGAGATACCGGGTTCGGGCAAACCGGAGGAGCTGATCGACGCGGCGGGCATCAGCGCGCGGCACATCGTCGAGGCGGTCAAGGCGGGCCGGAAGTAGAGGCAAGTGTCTTGACGCGGGAATGAAGTCCCGGTCTGGAGATGCGAAGCCCGCCTGCGCGGGCTGAGACTGGGCGGGAATGTCCTGCTCTTGCCAAAAACAGAGTGCATTTGCTCCCCTCTGCCTTCCCTCTCTCGGGAAGGCAGAGTCTATCTCGGGTTTCTGCAATTCCTGACCGGTTGCTGTAAGCGCTGGATTACGGTATCCTGATTCATAGGAGGACCACCAATGACAGATCAACAACTTCTCGAGCGTATCACTTGTAATCCCGGGATAATGGTTGGCAAACCCGTTATCAGAGGAACACGCCTGACCGTCGAGTACGTCCTGAACCTGCGTGCACATGGTGCTTCGGAAGAAGAAATTCTGACCGAATATCAGGGGCTCAAGCAAGAAGACATTCAAGCCTGCTACCTATTTGCTGGCAAATCACTGGAGACCACTTCCTTTATGCCGTTGCTGGAGACGGTGTAGATGCGCTTTCTGGTAGATGAATGCACCAGATCAGCCGTGGCAGAATGGCTTCGAAGCGAGGGACATGATGTATTTTCCGTGTTCGATGAGGCGCGCGGAATTGACGACGAAACTATTATCGAGCAAGCCTACGTTGAGAACATAATTCTGATTACGAATGACAAGGATTTCGGCGAGAAAGTTTATCGTGAGCAGCGTCTACACCACGGTATCGTTCTGATGCGGTTGGAGAATGGCCGTTCGTTCGTCAAGGTCGAAACTATGCGCCGCCTGTTGGAAAAGTGTGCCGATCAGCTGTCTGGTCACTTCGTTGTGGTGACAGAAAAGCGGGTGAGGTTCGCTCGTTCTCAGAGTTAATGTCCAGAGTAGAAGGAGCTTCGATGCTAACCACAGTGTGGGCGGTTGTTCACGAAGGACGCATCGGACCGCTCGATAAGATAACCGCGCCGGAAGGTACGCGAGTTCTGGTAACCTTGCTGCTGGAAGACGAAGCCGATTTCTGGCTGCAGGCGAGTTCCGATTCGCTAAACGAAGTTTGGAACAACGTGGAGGATGATGGGTATCCAGCATGTTAGCGTTTGTCTGGGTACAGGCTATTGTACGATTATGAGGAGCCACGGCAATACCGGACATAAAGGTTTACAGCATCTATATGGATGCCTGCTGTCTGAACCGTCCCTACGACGATCAAAGGCAAATTCGCGTCCATCTCGAAGCAGAAGCCGTACTTTCCATACTTGCCGCTATCCGATCAGGGCGGTGGAATGGGATAGACAGTACTGCATTGCGCTACGAGATCGCACAAATGCCTGACCTCATACAACGGCAACGTGTCGAGCAATCTTTACAAATCATGCAGCAGGAGATACTGATCACGCCGATCGAAACGATGCGTGGGCAGTATCTGGAAACGATAGGGTTTCATCCATTCGACGCTCTCCACTTTTGCTGCGCTGAGAGTGCGAGCGCCGACATTTTTCTAACGACCGATGACCGATTGCAAAAGCGAGCGACTCGCAGAGTGAAAGAACTCAGAGTGCCCGTGGAGAATCCTTTGACATGGCTGCAGAAACAAAAATAGAAACCTTATCGCAGAATGAGATACGCCGCCGGGGTCTAGAAGCCCTCGTGCGCGAGTTCGGCGTCGTGGGCATGACGCGCTTCCTCCAGCAGTTCGACACTGGCAAAGGCGACTACACAAGAGACCGCTTCAATTGGCTCGGCGATGAAGAAGCGGCGACGACCGCAGCGAAGATGAATGTGTTTCAGCAGGATAAGCAGATTGCCGACGGCTGAAAGATAGTCGACACGAATAGTCAAAACAAATAAACGAAGGAAGCAGTCGTAACAGTTGCCCACATCTCAAAATGCCGTATCGCTCCCCCTCTCCCGAAGCATCGGGAGAGGGGTGTAGGTGAATTGCTACCTGTCGATCGAAATAAATGCTGGGGAGAAGAGACCATAATCTACAAAATGCAGCAGAAGTTCTTTGCGCTGGGACACGACTTTACCATTCAGGACAGCAATGGGCAGGACGTGTTCGAGGTCGATGGCGCGTTCCTGAGCCTTGGCAACAAACTCGCGTTCCGCGATATGGCAGGGAACGAACTCGCACATATCACACAGAAACTGCTCGCCTGGGGACCGACTTATGAAATCACACGCAACGGGCAGCTCGAAGCCGTCGTCAAAGAGGCGCTGTTCACGCTCTTTCGGCATCGCTTCACCGTCGATGTGGAGGGTCCGAACGATCTGATCGCGCAGGGCGACTTCATGGATTACGAATATACTTTCACGCGCAACGGTCAGACGGTGGCGACGATATCCAAACAGTGGTTCACCATCATGGACTCGTACGGTGTGCAGGTGGCCGAGGGTGAGGATGACATTCTGATCCTGGCGAGCTCGATCGTAATCGATCTCGTGCGCGATGCGGCACACAGTCGGGGCTAATTAGTTTCAGGTTGGTATTGCATGATGTTACGCCGATCGATCACTACTCACCCTGCTTCCAGTTTCGCACATAGAGGCAGAATATCTGCATTACCTCCCCCTCTTCCCGAAGCTTCGGAGAGGGATCGGAGAGTGAGGGTAAATTGCTACGCCGATCGCTTGCTTCTTCAGAAAATATGCTCTTCGAGGTCGGGGATCGGCAGTACAACTTCGACCCTTGCGCCGCCCTCGGGACGGTTGCTGTAGACGACACCACCGCATAAATCCCATTTGCTGATGCTTTCGATGATTTCCATCCCGGTATGTGCTGCAACTCGCGGGTCGAAATCAGCTGGAAAGCCTTCGCCCTCATCCGTCACCGTCAGACGCGCGTCCTCCGAATCGACCGTGAACCGCAGCGAAATAGAACCCTTCCCGTATTGCACGGCGTTGCTAATAAGTTCATTCACGATTATCGCCAGAGAAGTCCCGTAGCGGATGGGAAGCTGCAGATCCTCGATCTCGTAGTGCAGCGGGCGGGCGCCGACGATCTGCCCCAGCGTTGGCAGCAGGCGATTGAGCATTTCGCGCGTACCTACCGTCTCTACTTCGGCGTCGATTTTCGCCTGCTGTGTCAGCAAGTCGTGCACCGCCGCAAGCGAGAGCGAGAGCTGCCCGATGCGCCTGATTTCCGAAACCTCGATCGCAGTCTTATTGTCCATCAGTTGAATATCGACAAGCGCTGAGATGAACTGCAAATTGTTGCGGATCCGATGATGCGTTTCGCTCATCGAGCGCTGGAGACGATGGTTCAGCGCCTCTATCTGCCCCATGTACCGCATCCGCTCCTCTTCTGCCTGCTTGCGCTCCGTGACATCCCGCGAGAAAACTGCCACACCGTCCGCAGAGGGATAGATATCCGCCTCGTACCAGAGGTTTTGCGGAGCGTAGTAGCCTGCCGCATGGACGGGAACATTGTCGTCGATAGCCCGCTGAAGAGCCTGACGATAAGGCAACTGCGCTGCTTCCGGCAAAACATCCCAGATCCTGCGACCAAGCATAGCATCGACCGATAACTGTATGCTGTCTGCCATGTTCGTATTTACGTTGGTAAAGCAGCCCTCACGGTCGAGCGCGTAAAACGCATCGGCCATCCCTTCCAGTATCGCATTCGTACGTGCATTCGCGATACGCGCTTCTTCTTCCGCTCGTTTTTGATCATCGATATCCGTGCAGGTGCCAAACCATTGAGCGACTTGACCGTCCTCATTTTTGACAGGCAGTCCTCGTGAGAGAAACCAACGATATACGCCGTCACGGCGGCGGATGCGAAACTGTGTCTCATAGAGTTCCTCGCGCTCATAGGCATCTTTGCCAGCCTGTACAGCACATTCGACGTCGTCGGGATGCAAAAAAGAATTGAAGCCGCGCTTCAGCGTCTCCGCAAAAGCACAGCCCGTATACTCAGTCCACCGCTGATTGAAGAAAACGGGCGCACCGACAGCGTCGGATATCCAGACAAGGTGAGGCAGCGCCTCCGCGATCTGGTTCTGATAGGATTCCAGGGCGTCTGCCGGACGATCAGCATGCTTGCGTTCTGTGAAATCCATAATCGTGACGAGAGCAATTTCAGCGTCGCCACTTGCAACAGGCAGCGGTCGAACCTTCAATTCAATTTCTCTGCAATCCCCTGCGACCTCGACATGCATTGCACGATGACGCTCGGTGGCAGCGGAGAAGGCAGTTTCTAATTCGTCCTCTATGGCATAAGCCAGTTGCTGTGCCAAAGCCAGCTCATGGAGATGCAGCTTATGTCGATCGCTGCGGGTCACTCCGAATAGTCGGGCGGCAGATTGGCTCGAGTAGAGAATATAGCCGTCTCGATCAAACATCAAGCTGACCGCGCCGGCCTCAGTAAGCATTGCACCGAGAAGCTGTGACCGATGTTCGCTATTCCGCAGTATTCTTCGCTCATGCATATTAATCGGATTGTTTAAGTCAGGATTTATGCCGATGCTATAATTATGAACTTTGTAGTACATCGGACGAAACCCTTCTCGGGGTCGCGTTTGGCATCAAACGGAAGCGTATATTTTCGACCTGCCATAAATCTGATCGCACCAATTATTCGCTGATATGAGACGATAGCAAAATGCGCTGTGTTCCCATTATTTTATGATTTTCTGCTCATTAGAGATCCGCTCCCGCTCAGCAGCTGTTCGCTCCCGCTGCTCACGCGGTGTCTGCTTGATATCGTTCCAGGGAAAGCGGCGTTCGTCGGAGCGAGGCTTTGCCGGAAGGCCGAAACCCAGAATGTAAGCGCGGCGCGGGATTTCAGAACGGTTAGCGCCCGTGTAATGCAGCGTGCGATTGTGGTGGATTGTCGCGCCGCCGGGCGGCAGTGGACAGGCGACAGCCGAAGCTGTGTCGGCGCCTTCGACCTCGAGCCCATGAATTCGCGGGTCGTGATCGATGCTGTGGTGCGGCATTATTTCGAGTGTCTGGCTGCGGGGCACGAACTGCATACAGCCGTTATCGAGCGTCGCAGGCTGCAGCGGAATCCAGATGCTCATGCTGTTGTAAGTCATCGCGGGGTTCCAATAGGCTTCGTCCTGATGCCAGGGGGTTGCCGCACCGATGCGCGCAGGCTTGAAGATCGCGTGTTCGCCCATCGGCGCTGCCTCCTCGCCGAGAAGCTGCTGCGCGACAAAAAGGGCATTGCGCCGGAACTGTCCATCACGGAGTTCCGGCGCGTATTTCGCCGGATTCAGTATCTGAGGCAGAGCGGCTTCTTTGCCTTCCTCATCCGTTCCGGCAAGGTCGAACTGCATCCCCTCCTCACGCCCCGCCCGTGAGGCGAACAGCCGATCGTAAATCTCACGAAGCCATTCTACTTCCTCAGGAGTTGTGATCGCATCGAGAGCTAGATAGCCCTCGCGATGATAAAAATCTTTTTGGTCCCGGGTAAGGACAGGGAATAACGTATCTGTTGTCATAGCTTTCGTTGCCTTAGCTTTCCTCAAGATCGCATCTGGATCGCATTTTGAAACGCTGGCTGGTATTCCCATGCACCGTATTGTGAGCGCGGCAGTAGGGATGATTTAATACCCGCCAGACGGCGAGCAATCTACATCCAACGGTCGCTCGCTCACCCTTTTCGACAGAAATGACGATATTCCCTGCCCTACATGTCCTCGATCGCTGCCCACAGTCAAAACAGGGAACAAAATCGTCTCTGCAATTGCCTTACGTGGGGGTCTGCACGACTGTTTTGTTTGAGCCGGGGTCACTATTCACCGCCAACCCCCTCTCCCGAAACTTCGAGAAGAGGGGAGCGAATGCAGATATTCTGCCTGTAAGTGCGAAACGGAAGGCAGGGCGAATCGTTACCAACCGGGGTTCTGTAGAATCTGTAGAACAGGTAGGCTGCAACGAACTCCGCTCAGTATTAGTTGACAGATGCGCCAGTGAGACTTTCAGACGAATACCAGATAGTGATGCGATCGGCTTCCAGCCCAGACGCGAAGGAGACGAAAGACAATGAGAAATATCATCAATCGAGCAGCCAAAATTTCGCTTGTAATGAGTGTAGGTCTAGGTACAGCGTTTGTTGGGGCAGCCTTCGCGCGCCAGAACAACGCCGATCAGATGAAGGGGAGCGGAATGCTTTCCAGCATGGATCGCAGCTTTTTGACGAAAGCCGAGCAGAGCAATCTCGCTGAAATCGCAGCGGGAAATCTCGCCTGGAAGCAGTCGAATAACGAGATGGTGAAGACACATGCCCAGCATATGATCACGGATCACGCAGACGCTTCTACCAAGCTCAATATGATCGCCAAAGACAAGAGTGTCGATTTGCCGAAAGACCCCGACCCCAAAAATCAACAGGTCTATAAACAGTTGAGCGCCTTGAAGGGTTCCGCATTCGACGCGAAGTACATTAAGTCGCAGCGCGCCGGTCATGTTGCCGCGGTAGCGCTGTTTCGCAGTGAAATCAAGAATGGCAAAGACGCTGAGGTTCGCGCATTCGCGACACAAACTTTGCCGACTATCGAGTCGCACCTGAAAATGTTTCAGTCGATGAGTACAAAGCCGATGGGCAGCAGGAAGCACAGAGGCACCAGAATGCAGAGCGGCATGAACAAAATGTAGGCAGTCCAGGGAACTTGAAATCGAGCAGTAATCTGCCCCTACGCTGACTTGTGCGTAGGGGCAGTTTTCGTTCAACAAAATACGCACCTCACCCTGCCTTGAACAGAAAGAAAAGACGGGAGACAGCAGCGGCATCTTCCGCATCGAACCCACGCTTCAGTATAATCTGGTGGGTTTCGTATCTGCAGATCGAGGTTTCAAACGCGAATTTTGAGGGAGACGCTGTATCAAACAGGTTGTGGAATTATTTGGAACCGAAAGCATTGAGGCGAATACGGGCGATGGCATCTTTATCGACGGCTTTTTCAAAAGATCGAAAGCCAGCGAGATGGAAGCCGTGTTTTTTCGCGAGGCGATCGGTTTCGTCAGCCTGCGCCGCCGTAACGTCTTTGCCGAGCGTGAAAGACTCGTAGCGTCCGTCAAGGGCGAGCATCATCGTTTCCGACATGCAGGCATAGGCCGTTTTCGGCGGGAAGCCGAAGGTGAATTCTTCGGTGGGCCGGTCGGGGCGCGGCATTTGCATATCGCCGGGAACCGCGACGACGCCGCCCTCGATTACCAGCACGTCGTCGCGCTCACGCGCAACGCGCACCGAGACATCACGCGGGCGCGCTACGTCACAAACGACTGCCCCGCGCTTGATATGCTCTGGCAGGATCACGGCATCGACCGCGCTCGTAACGGTGATGATAATGTCGGCATCGCGCAGACCGCTCAAAACGTCGGTGGCGATCGAAATTGCAGCGTTGCTGGTCGGTCGCAGACGCTCGGCAACGGCTTCGAGACGTCCGGCGTCACGGCCAACCAGGGTGACCGTCGCCGTATCACGCGCCAGGATTTCAGCGCAGGTCGCGCCGATCGCGCCAGTAGCGCCAACGACCGCGACGTGAGTTTCCGGCAGGTGATAGCCCATCATTTCACTCGCCGTTTTCGCGCCTTCGACCGCTGTGGCGACGGTGTACGAGTTGCCGGTCGTGATGGCGAGACCGGGCAGACGTTTTGCAAGCGTGATGCCGCCGTCGCCGACGACGGAGGTGAATGCGCCGAGTCCGAGAATGCCTGCGCCAAGTTCCTGCGCGATGCGCCCGCACTTCTCCAGCTTATCCCAAACGAAATCGAGCGGCAGCGAAAGCATCTGTCGAGGCGTCAGAGGGCAGGCGATCAGCCAGCCGCGCAGCTCCTCTCCGGTCAGCGATTGGATGCCGATGACATCGGCGACAACCAGCGGATCGCGCCGCTGAATATACCATTCGATCAGACTTTCCGGCAGATGACGCGCGATCGGATATTTGCGCCCTACATCGCGGCGGGCTTCGATCGGATGGACGATAAAGGCGAATTGCTGCACGACACGCTCCTACCGGCTACTGCTAAGGCATCCTATCCACACGACTATTGTGACGGGTAGGGAAAGTATCCGTATGAAAGACGTTTGCGCTTTCAAGTTCCGGGGATTCAACTCCCGGCGACACAGCAGTTGCCTGCCTGCGCGAACTCGATACGCTCCGATCCCAAAGTTTTTCGGATCGGAGAGTATTCGGATCTAGGTCAATTGTTTGTCACATCGGCGGGAGCCGGTAGCGCCTCTGAAGTAGCTGGCTTCGTCACAGCAGGATTCAGTTCCTGCACCTGTGGTTTCCAGCCGAGCGATTGCAGTTGGCTCAGATAGTCTGGCAGGATAACTGGCTCGATCGGCGCACCGAGCAACGTGTCGACGACCGCATCGGACTTCTTCCGCTGCGAGCGCGAATCCGCCTCGAACGCAATCTGGTCGGGAGATTTTTCGATCAGCGACACAAGCGCGGCTTCCATCACATTGGTGCCAAACGAGCGCCCGTCGATCACCGGCGTAGTAGTGATCAACTGATGCACGCCGCGCCGCTTCAGTTCCACGACATCGGCTTCGGTCGTCGTATTTGTCAGGACGATCTTACCGCGCATATCCTCTGGCATAAAGCGGCTGATCAGCAGAAAGTCTCCAGCGATCACGTCCGCCTCCGCAAAAAACGGCGTGTACTTCGGCGTGTTGTGGTTCTGCTTCTCGCCCGTCGGATAGATCCACTTGAAAGGAAGCTGAACAATTATCGGCAGCAGCGCGCGTGCCAGTCGTTTGACGGCTGCCAGAGAGCGTATCGGGATCGGGATGCCAAGACCGAACATCAGATCGCCGAACACGATAGATTTCGCGCGCTCCGACAGCGCTTCTGCCATTCCGAAGCGGTCGACCGCGCCGATCATCAGCACCGCTTTCGTCTTAAAATCGACGATGCTATGCTCCTGCAAATAGACGACTGCCTCACGCTCGATCGTATTTTTGAGACCGCTGCCATCTACATACGGCGTAATTTTCGCGTTCGCCCAGAGCGCTTTCGGTTCTCGGAACGTGTAGCGCGTGTCGCCCGCATAGAGATAGATATCGCAGCCCCCGACGCCGAACGCATCCACTTTCCCGTCATAATCGGCGACCAGTTGGCGATATTTCGCCATATCGCCATCCGTTCCGATACGCTCGATCTCGAAGTCGGTATCGAACAGTCGGGCGGTGACTTTTTTGTTGCGCCGGGACGAGCCCAGGCTGATGCTGACGACGCGCTTCATCTCTATCTCTCGTCACATTGCTTCATCACATATCGGTGACAGTGTAACCTGCCTCAAAACATGGGGCTGACCTGACCCGGAGCCCTCGCCTCTCCATTCGCGCCTCACTTAAGAGAGGAAAAAGGGGGCGCCAATGCGCTCAACCGTTAACACTTATTGTTAGCTCGGAGCCAGCAGCACGTTCCGACGCTGCCAATCAGATGTTTCGGATGCGGGAGACGGCACCATAAATCGCCAGCGCGATCACAATGTACGTCCACGGACTGAGCAGCAGCATCGTGAGCGGATAGCCGCGCCCGAAGTGCGCATCCTTGAGCATTTCGATTATAATGCCATCGATCAAGCCGAAAACGACGCAGACGCCTGCCATAATTTCCATGCGCAAGCCGCGTTTGTGCCCGGTGACGCGCAGCCCGATCTCGCCGATCCCCAGGCCGTACAGGAACGTTAGAATCCCGCCGAACAAGCCGAACGAGTAACCGACATTCGCCAGCAGCCATCCGCCGAACGCCGCTGATGGGAGGCATATCAGATACGCCCTCAGCAGGTCTTTCGTGTCGACATGCTGTAGCGGTGAACGGCGCGAACTGCCACAGTCCTTACACAGCATGCCAGCCGGGAAGATCACGGAGCAATCCGGACAGATAGCGACAAAGCAGCGCACACAGCGTAAACTTGTCTCCGCCTTACGGCGGCACTGACAACGCACCGTAGACATGACAATACCTTTATCTTTACAAGAAAGCGAACTCGTCATCGGTGGAGGCAAACATCGAAGTGAAGTTTTTACCCCTCCTTATTTGCTTTTCCTTTAGAGGAGCGTGTGGGGAGGTCGTGAATAGTTACCAGTACAGATTTATTCAGTAGACCTCTTGCATAAGTCCTCGAAAACGTAAGTTTTCGATTCTCGTTACGCCACTTATCCAGGAGGTCTAATACTAATGTACGTTACGTTCGCACGAACCAGAAACTTAGCGTTACGCGAGTTGAAACTCCGATTCGGCTGTCAGCAACAGCACACTCCACTGACGATTCATAGCTGCGACTTCTCTGCTATTTGCCACCCGAATTAATGGGCGGCGTTTTGGTCCCGCGCTTTTTAGAGGTGGCATCCATCGTGCCGCCATTCTCGTCGTGTCCGAGCTCGGTCAGACGATCCGTTAGTCCGGTGACCATTTGCGTCATTGCGAGACTGAGTTCACTGCCCAGGAGCGGCTTATCGTCGCCTTTGATCAGCGGCGAATCGGCATGAATCATTCGATTGGAGCCAAGGTAGGTGAGAGCAGAATAGGCGGCATTGCTCTTGGCGATTTTGAGCTTAGGCTTATCGCCGAGCGCAGCCGACTTGCTCAGGTCTTTTGCGTTCGCAGGCGGTCGCGGCAGTCCGTTCGATACATAGTCGCCGATTCGTGCTGCCACAACAGCGAAAGTATAGCGCGTAACAGGCTGTGACTGCCAGTCGGCGCCCTGCATCGTATCTAGGGTCTTCAGTGATACCGGAATACTCTTCTGCTTCTTCCAACTGCCCGATTCCAGCGTTATAGCAAGTTTTGCAAGCGCGATAGCCGCCTCTTTATGCGTCATTCTATCGGTGCCGTGAAACTTTTTATCCGTTGTTGCCGACAGCACTCCATTTTGTAGAATCTGACGCGCCGACTGCGCTGCCCAGTGATTCGACGGTATGTCGGAAGGAAGCGTTTGTGCCGTCAGCGAAGACACGCTCAGCGTCAGAATCAGCGCTGCTGCGAAGCCAGACTGACATCGTTTACTCCAGAAACCAGACCCGGCATTCCGCATTCGATTCTCCTGCTGTCCAACTTTTCGACTGTAACTACTCACCAGTCCACGATTCTCTGCTAAACGAACTTCGTACTTGCCACAACTCCCCTCTCACGCTTTGGTAGAGGGAATCGGAGTGGGGCGAATTGCTACGTCTATCCGTTCGAGGGTAGGATCTATCGGCCGGAACCACGGATTATCGCGCTTTCACGAATCGCCGCCAGCTCATCGAGGGCACGCCCGGTTCCGATTGCGACGCACGAAAGAGGGTCTTCCGCAACGTATACAGGGATCCCTGTCGCAGCCGTCAACAGCCGATCCAGGCCGCGCAAAAGCGCGCCTCCACCGGTCAGGACGATGCCACGTTCGATGATATCCGAAGCGAGTTCGGGCGGCGTCTGCTCGAGCACCCGCTTGACCTTCTCGACGATCGCAAGCACAGGCTCCGCGAGCGCTTCACGCATTTCTCCCGAGGACACTTCTACGGTTTTAGGGAGTCCGGCAACAAGGTCGCGCCCGCGTATCTGCATATTCAGTTCCTGCTCGAGCGGGTAGGCGGAGCCGATCTTCATCTTGATCTCTTCCGCCGTACGGTCACCGATCATCAGACTATAGGCTGATTTGACGTGGCGAATGATCACCTCATCCATACGGTTGCCGCCGACGCGCAGACTTTCGCTTGTTACGATACCGCCCAGCGAGATCACCGCGATGTCGGTCGTGCCGCCACCGATATCGATCACCATATTGCCGCCGGGCATCTCGATCGGAAGCCCCGCTCCTATCGCCGCAGCCATCGGCTCCTCGATCGTGTAGGCTTCTCCCGCGCCCGCCTCTTTCGCCGCCTGTTCGACTGCACGGCGTTCGACGCTCGTGACCTGCGACGGTACGCAGACCAGTACGCGCGGCTTGAAGATTTTCCGCCGCCCCACGACCTTATTGAAGAGATACTCGAGCATCTTGCGCGTGGTTGTATAATCGGCGATCACGCCATCGCTCATCGGCCGGATCGCGACGATATTACCCGGTGTGCGCCCGAGCATCAGCCGCGCTTCCTCGCCGACAGCACGCACTTTTTTCGTTTCACTTGTGATTGCAACGACTGAAGGTTCCCGCAATACGATGCCTTTTCCGCGCTCGTAGACCAGAATATTGGCGGTGCCGAGGTCTA
This sequence comes from Chthonomonadales bacterium, assembly GCA_038216735.1. Classification (GTDB taxonomy): domain Bacteria; phylum Armatimonadota; class Chthonomonadetes; order Chthonomonadales; family Chthonomonadaceae; genus JBBQPY01. The sequence goes on along the minus strand of JBBQPY010000006.1, from coordinate 17,028 downwards.
CGCCGAGCACAGGTACCAATCTAAACATTGCGGGTTCCTTCCACCGGATCGGTGGCTCTGCGCTGTCCGGGTGGCTTTTGCGTGGATCGTTCGACGCTCGCTCCCATTTCACAGAGTTTCATTACGATGTCTTCATAGCCTCGATCGAGGTGATCGAGACCGGTAATCGTGGTTTCACCCTGAGCGGCGAGACCAGCGACGAGAACGGCTGCGCCCCCGCGCAAATCGGTGCAGGTGACGGGTGCGCCGGTAAGATGCGAGACGCCGGTAATCACTGCCGTCGAGCCTTCGACGCGAATGTCGGCTCCCATGCGTTCGAGTTCGGTCGTGTAGCGGAAGCGGCTCTCGTACACAGTTTCAGTAAGTATTGAAACCCCGTCTGCGAGCGAAAGCAACGCGGCGAAAGGCTGCTGCATATCGGTCGGGAAGCCAGGATGCGGCATCGTTTTGATGTCGGTCGGATAAATCTTGCCCATCCGCCGTATGCGCAGACCGCCGCGTTCCGCCGTCACTTCGATGCCGGCTTCCTGCATTTTGGCGATCAGAGGACGACAGTGATCCGGCACCGCATTCTTCACGAGGATATCGCCGCCGGTGATTGCGGCGGAGAGAGCGTAGGTTCCCGCCTGGAGTCGGTCGGGGATGATCGTGAACTCGGCGGGATGCAGTTCATCGACGCCATCGATCGTAATCGTCGCCGTTCCCATGCCCTGAATCTGTGCGCCGCAGGCATTGAGGAATTGAGCGAGATCGACAATTTCGGGCTCCGCCGCGCAGTTTTCGATCGTAGTGCGACCGCGCGCGCGGCAGGCGGCGATCATCAAGTGCTGCGTCGCTCCGGCGGAAGGAAAGTCGAAGCTGACCGTGTTGCCGATCAGTCGCTTCGCTTCACCGATATAGACGCCGTGTTTGAGCTGAAGCTTTGCGCCGAGCTGCTCCAGACCTTTGACATGGAAATTGACCGGCCGCGCGCCGATGTCGCAGCCGCCGGGCATCGCAACCGATGCGTGCCCGAAGCGCGACAGCAGCGCACCGAGCATATTGAACGATGCCCGCATCTGCCGAACGAGGTCCTGGGGCGTCTCGGAGGTCGTTAAATTGGTGGCGTCGATTTCGAGCGCGCCGTCGTCACGAAACCTGCTTTGAGCGCCGAGATGAGAGAAAATTTCGATCAGTGTGTGCACGTCGCGAATGCGGGGGACGTTGTGCAGCACAGTTATACCGGGTATCAGCAACGCCGCCGCCATGATTGCGACCGAGTCGTTTTTACTTCCGCCCACCTCAACCGTGCCCGAGAGCGGTCGCCCGCCCTGAATGGTTATCCTGTCCAAAAAAGATGCCTTCCTGCTCCAGTTCCTAATTAGGTTCGCTGTCCCACACTGCCGTTGTTTGCTTAAAAATCTTCTTGATAGCGGTTCTTCGACCGCTTTTCGGAACCAGGAATCAACGTTGCATCAAACATTGTCGGCGTTCTGAGTTTCCTCTGTTTATCGCTGATTTTCGCCTGCCTTCCGCCAGGTACTGTGAGAGGCAGGCAGTCAAAATCAGGGAATACTCGGGAAAACAGCAGGTGTCATCAAATCGCTATTGGCGTCAATTAGGGCGTGTTCGACCGGGTCACACTGCTAGAGTATACAGGGTTGGGGAGTTGCTGTCAATTAGTGAGCGTTCAAATTCATAATTCTCCGTCTTATTGTACCGCTGAGAACGGTATACTTGATTATGTCGGTGGCTTTTTGTCGATTATTTACCGGGCTTCCGGCTCTATGGTCGGTCCACTATCGAAACGGCACGAAAATCGCGAACTCAGCAACTCGCACCTACTCCTTAACTTCTGCAAAAAGCAGTACGCATGGCAAGAAACGTACCTCTATTGCAGACTGCATGTATTGCAGACTGCATGAGGATAAGGACGAATACAGCGCCGGCAGCTGACAACTAAAATCTAAATCAATTCACAGGAGTGCGCTCAATGTCGTGGCTACAGGCGGTTTTGTTGGGTTTACTACAGGGACTGACGGAATTTCTACCGGTCAGCAGCACAGCGCATATGGATATCGTGCCGCAGTTGTTCGGGCAGAAAGACCCTGGAGCGGCGTTTTCAGCGATCGCACAGCTAGGTCCGATCGTCGCGATCATTCTTTATTTCCGCAACGACCTGCTCCATTATATTCAGGGCATACTTCGCAATCCCGATCCTCGCAAGATTGCTGAGGGCGATACGAATGCGCGGCTCGGCTGGTACACGCTGCTCGGAACGATTCCGCTGATTATTTTCGCTCTAGCGCTGGAGAAGTACATCGACCGTCGGTTTCGCAGTCTCGATATCGTCGCAGCCAGTCTGATAATCCTTGCGCTCGTGCTGCTGTGGGCAGAGCGAATCGGTAAGCAGAACGTCTCGCTGGAAAAGATGAGTTTCCGACAGAGTTTCAACATCGGGCTCGCGCAGGTGCTGGGGCTTGTGCCGGGCGCGTCGCGCTCGGGCGTCACGATCACAGCAGGATTGCTTCAGGGTCTCGATCGGGAGAGTGCGGCGCGTTTCAGCTTCCTCCTCTCGATCCCGGCGATCACGCTTGCAGGGCTGTATAAACTGTTGAAAGCGGTGAAGGCACATCAGCTGGGCGACGATGTCGCGAAATATGTGCTGGCTGCAGTGGTCGCAGGCGTATTCGCCTACGCCGTGATCAACTGGTTTCTCGGCTACATGAAAAATCATAACACGGGCATTTTCATTGTCTACCGGATTGCCCTCGGCGTTGCGATCCTGATCCTGTTTCACACCGGAACACTCCACGAACATCCCGTCGCAACGGATACACCGCCAACGAACAGCGCGCCTGCCGTCACCAAAGTTTTCAAGGCGATAACTATTCCGGCTGCCTCAAAACATGGGGTGACTTCCCCGTCTACATTTGCAGAACCCACCTTCGCAGGTTGAGGATGCGATGTTTGCTTCTGTATCGCCCTTCGTTGCTTTTTCAAGGAGGGCGCATGTCGGTGGTGCATCTGCTCATTCTTCAACGAAGATGTTACAATGAGCTAACGTCCTTCGCTGGAAGGTACGAATGTCCTGCGACGCGACCCCTGACTGCCATCGCATTTTCTCTCCCTTTTTAACGTTCGGGCAGAGGGGATTTTGAGAAGGCTAGGGTGAGGGCACAATTGTGTCCGAAGGCGCAAGTGCAGGTACGGCATATAGACAGCTTGCTGCGCAGAGCAGGATATCCGACGAAAGGACTGATTTTGTTGGGGACTGCGACGACCGACCTGCAGGGAATAAAACATTATGCTCCGCCTGATACGAGGCCGCTGCCATCGATACCCCGGAAAAAAACTGGTAATCGCTGTATCGCTCTTTGTCTTGTCTGCGACCGCCTTTGTTCTCTATTCTCGCCGAAGGGAAGCAGTGAACGCTGCACTTTACAACGCCGTCAATGCACGTGATGTCGAGGGGGTTCGCGATGCGCTCGAACAGGGCGCAGACCCGAATATGATGGCGGATGCACGGGGTCGGCACTTCACTCTGCTGCAGTTTCTGTCGTTCTGGAAAGACAAAAACCCGCAAATTCACTCCGTTCCAATACTCATGGCTGCGCTCGGCTGGTCTACAGGCAGCGTCTATAATTCTCATCCAGCCAACCAACTCGTTCCCGCAGCTGCCGAGCGCACTCGCCAGCAAACACCGCAGATGCTCGCTATCGTCCGGCTTCTGCTGCAGCATGGCACTCATGTCGACACAGAAGACAGTCGTGGTCAGACAGCGCTATTGATGGCCAGCGGGGACGGTGTTCCTCAATTGGTGACTTGTCTGCTCAACAACTGCGCCGATGTCAAACATCTCGATCATGAAAACAGGAGCGCGTTATACGTGGCAGTTTTTAATTTCGAAACTTCGACTGCGCGTTTGCTGCTGCAAAGAGGAGCTGACCCTAACACTCAGTTGGAACACAATGACTTTACCCCGATGATGATGGCTGTAATTGACGATGATGAAGAGTTGACTAAACTGCTACTCGAAGCAGGCGCTGACGTAACCATACGAGATCGCGATGGGCATACGGTTTTCACGTACCAGGCGCTCGACCATTTCTCACCGGAGACGAGACATCTGATCAATCTGAGCATTCGCAGATATCGAAACACAAAGTCTGTTCAGAAATAGTAATCTATCCCGATTCTACCCTACCATCTCTCGTCGATCCCCTCCCTGGAACCTACTGCCCGTCTCCTGGCCTCCTAATCCAGAAACCGATTATGAAACCCAGGGAACAAGCCGCCCACTCTCTATGTCCTGATCGTTGAGGTGCACATAACCCATGTGCCCAGAACGGACAGTTCAGCGTACTCATTTCCCTTTCCTCTTCTCCAGGAGCGTCCCATGCGACCATTTGCGCCCTGCATTTCCTTCCTCGTTCTGCAGTCGTTTTGCCTTGCTCCGGCGAGTGCCGATCAGAAAGCGGACACGTTGCTCGCGGAGATAAAAGCAGCCTATACAGCCGCCAAAACGATGACCGTAACGATGACTATTGTTTCACACACTCCAGCAACCCAGCAAATCGATCACACGCTCACGCTGCAAAAGCCCGACAAATTTCGTCGGATCGACAAAACAATCAAGGGTGCGCCCGGCGACCATAAGGGCTACATATTTGCCTCAGATGGAAAAACGGAATGGTACTACGATCAGACGACTAATCAGTACACCAGGAAGCCCGCCGGTTCGAGCACTTTTTTCGCCGCTGCCGTTTTAACTCCGGGCATGCTGTTTTTTAGACCCGGCGCATTGGTTCCCGATCCAGCCGATATGGCGCTGGTGCATACTACCGTCACGTCACGCTACATCGGAACAAAGAAGGTAGGAGCGCTCGTTTACCAGGTGCTAGCCATTACCACGAGCAATTCGTTTGGAGGCAACACTATGGAACTCTACATCGGTCCGGACAAACTCGTGCATCGGGCAATCACACGGGTCAAGTACAAGAATAAGCCAGCGTATGGCGATGAAATGATTGTCACCAGTATGAAGGTCGATGCGCCTGTCAGCGAAGCCGACTTTGCGTTCGTACCTCCCGCAGGTGCGAAAGAGGAGAAAGAAGCGAAAGTTCTGAAAAAGTGATACCGAATAGGAGCTTGTTGGCGGCTGGTGTCAACTGCCTGCAAAACCCCTATCGTCTCTATCTGGAGTGCCTTTTTCGCCTGTGACTGAGCAGACTCACCGATTTTGTCAGGGTAATGGAGACCCGCACCATCCGCAAAAAGCTACTTTCTGCACATCGCTCTACTTCTCCTCGATTTTATTTTTTGCTGACGATCGTCAGTTCGTTGCTTACTTTGTAGTTCTTATGCATCTGCTGCAGTTTGCGCGCAGCCACGAGACCAGCCCGAGACTTCATCGCACTGCTGTAAACATGCCCCTTCAGATGAAGGACATAATCCTTTGTACCGACATTGATGTGATTGCGCTTATCTCTCAGCTGTGGGTCGGCAATAATTGCGCTTTTGACGTGCGGGGTTATCGACAGTGCATCTGTGGTATCTCGCAAGCCCTCTTTAGCTTTGTGTCCAATGCCTTGCTTCTTCTCCCCCTGAGCGTAAGCGGATCCGGAACAACTGAACGTCAAGGTAGATACAACCAGTACGGCAATCCAACATGGCAGCGCAAATCTAAACGATTTCATCATTTTCTCCTTGTTCTCTGAGTCGGTCAATACCGTGAATAGTCCTAAACTTCGATTGCCTCTGGAGAATCCCGGCGGTTCGAATTTTTTGATCAGGTGGCGGTTTAGAGTGTATGTCTGCTTATCATCCCTGAAGGAGTTCTACGGTTGACTGCTTCGTGTCGGCGATTGTTCCTTGCTAGTTATGTGGTTACTGAACGGGTAGCAACGGTAGGTTCAGGCAAGGAGAGGACAATCGAGCGCTCGCGCGGCATTGAATGGTTGATTAGATATAGATTTTGTAAGTCTGCAGGTGCTGGAGCGGTCCGTACAGCGCCCAGAGCGAGCCGACGATATAGTCGCCAAGTATCAGCCCCAGGAAGAATGGGATCGCGGAGTTGTACGAGCGCATCCCGCCGAAACGCACGAGCAGAGATTTGGCTACCCACGCTACGAAAAAGCAGAACCAGAAATAATCCATTGCGTACGAGACCGCCAGCGCATAACCCGCCGGATGAAACGGCCACCACAAAAACTGGCTCCGCATTCCACGCAGCAGCAGAACGAGAATGAAGCCCGCCGCAACATACAGCAGCTGTGTCGGATTCGGTCGCACCGGCGTTTGCAGCCACCCCTGCAGCCGATCATAGCTCTCGTTGCCGACCCATGTCTTGAACCCCGCCGCCTTCGCCGCCGCCCCCTCCGCAAACGTCACATGTAAGTTCGCCCAGTAGGCAGCCAGCGTTCCCCACACGAAAGCCATCACGAGCAGCCAGAGTATCGCGCTCTGCTTGATACGCGCCGTCTCGCCCATCTTCATCGCCTCGAGCTGGTTCGGCATCGGGTGACAGCGGTAGCCCCGGTTGAACCAGTACATCGTCGAAAGCGCAGTCAGGCTCTGCGCGCCGAGCGTCTGTGAGCCGAACAGTGTGACGAGTATCAGGCGCGGGTTGACGAAGTAGATTTCGTGCGGCGTACCGAGTTCGGCGCGGACGCGGGTCAGGGTCAGAGCGAGGAGAAAGTAGAGCCCGAAGAACAGCGCCGCGACCCATGGCGTCAGTCCGATCTGGCGCGAATACGCGGCAAGTATCGCCGCGCCGATCCCGATGCCGATGAACGCCCCCCGATACTGCCGAGCCTGTGATTGCGCCGCCGCATCGTTCACGAACATACCGGTTTTGTCCTGCCGAAACGCCATCTTCCAGGCTTTTGCGAACTGCTTGCGCAGCGCCCAGACGATAGTGATGCCCCAGGCGATCCATGCCCCGCTCGCCTGCTGCTCGAAGTACGGAAAGCCCGCGCTCCCCGGTCCGTCGAGACCAGTCGCCGCGCCGAAGACCTGAAACAGCTTTCTCGCTACGAAGAAAAACCAGCACGAAAAGGATAGATCGAGGGGCACGAAGAACGCCAGCCCGATCGCGAATGGATAGAGCGAAATATTCGTGCCGCCGATCGCGTTCCAGGGCGGAGCCGTCACGAACTGCCCGACGTTGTAGAGCTTGATCCACTCAAGATACGGCAGCGCTGGGTAAAGAACATGGAGCCCGTTGATGGTATCGACGAGCGCGGCGAGCCCGAATCCCATCCACATCAGACGACTTGAGAACAGCCCGTGCCCCGACGAACCTTTGCCCGCGCGCTCGTCGGTCATCGCCATCGGAAGCTGCACGATCGGGAACGCCAGCCGCTCGTTTTCGCTCCAGTGGGCGCGGATCAGGATGTTCAGGCACAGGCAGATGCTCATCAGCGTCCCGATAAAGACCGACCACCAGAAGAGCGGCATTACGAAGGGTCCCCAGTAGTGCGGATCGTAGGGATTGACGCTGCCCTGATAGTAGCCTTTGAGCGCGACAGGGTCGCGCACGATCCAGAACTTCGGGAGGAACGCGAAGAACAGGTCCTGCCATTTGTTTTCGGGGGTCGCGAAATGGTCGGCGTGTCCGATCGCTCCGAACAGGTTCTGGAACATATCGTGGCCGGCAAGCAGCGTGCCCACGACGAGGACGATATAAACGGTGAGTAGTTCGGACTGCGAGAGGGCTAGCTTTGGGGCGAGGCGCGGAAGGAAGCGTCGAATGCCAAGGTTGAAGAGCGTGATCCAGAAGAGAAAGAAAATCGGCGTGATGAAGAGCGGCAGACTCGTGCCATCGAGCGTGTACCAGCGCACCTCCACGACGATAACCCAGAAAGCGTTCGGCACGGTCAGCAGCAGCCCGAGCAGTACGGAGCGCGCCGTCAGTCCGCGCAGCGTGGGCGCTTGTATTTCGAAGTTGCGAACCGGATTTCTGTCATCGCTCGAAAGCGGGGGATCGGAGTCATCACCAGCAGACTGTCTTCGCGGAGTGTTCATGCGCTATCTTAACAAATTCCGACTGCAGATGCAAGCGGTAACCGAATCTTTTCTCTTAACCCGATGCGGAAAACATTGGACAGAGAGAGTGGTTTGTGTTGGCAGAAGGATATACAGATGCGACCAGTCACATCTCTGTTTTTGTGATGGCTTTCCGGAAATTCGACGGGCAGTCGAGTATCGAGCATTAGAGTATAATGTTCCAAATAGCCGACGAAAGAAACAGACGGCGAAGACATACGCACGAAACGAATAAGGTAACAATTCACCCTGCCCTCAGTTTCGCACTTACAGGCAGAATATCTGCATTCACTCCCCTCGAGAAGCTCCGGTCAAGCGGTAAGGGGTGTGAGGGCTTCACAAGTAAACTAATGTCGTATTATGGCGACAGTTTTGCTGAGGTTGGAATTGTAGTCAGGGAGACGCGGCGAGTCAGGTATTTGCGGGCGACACGCTGAATATCCGCCACAGTCACCCGAGCGAGCAGCTCGGGAAGCCCTGTCTCGAAGCCGAATCCCAGACCCAGCGTTTCGTACCAGCCTGAAAGAAAAGCCCGCTCCCGCAGACGCTCATGACGCAGCCTCTCACGCCCGACAGCGAAGTTTCGGGCGCGTTCCATTTCGCTTCCGCTTGCAGAAGACTTTTGAAGCGCTTCGATCTGATCCTCTAATAAACCACGCAGTTTCATGGCTAGAGCCGCCGCTTCAGCACTGGACAACTCAGGGGGTCGCTTCCAGTCGAGATAGGCGACTAACGGTTCGGCACGATCGACGCGATACTCCGTTCCGACTCTATAGCCGACGCCGAGCCGTTCGCGAACTTGCGCGAAGAGCCGTGACGCGTGTCCCTGGCCGAGCAGGACATGGAGAATCGTAAATGCGGGGAAGTCTACAGAACCAATGGTCGGCGCATCGACGACAGCGAAGACATAGCCTGCAGCATCGGACGTTTGGCACACTACCGGCGCGAGAGGGGCATTCTTTGCTGACAGCTCTTGTTCATCTGGTGCGTAGTTCGGGTAGTGCAGCGGGCGGCGGTCGTAATCGGCGCAGTCGACTCTGAAGGAGCGGATGACGCTCTCGAGATCGAAGTTTCCCGTGACGGATATCACGGTTCGATCGGGCAGGTAGCGCGCTCGAAGATAGGCTTGCGCCTGTGCCTGCGTGACGTGCGCCAACTGTGCCTCGCTCGGCTCGATCTCACCGCGCAGACTGCTGACCGCCTGTGCGTACAGCCTTTCGAAGGCGTCCGCAGCTCTTCTTATCCGCTCCTGCCGGATCGCTTCCCGCGCGCGTTCCAAAGCCTCCGGCGCGAAGTCCGCTTTCACCACGCTGTCACAAAGCAGATGCGCGGCGGTCGGAATCTGCGCCGCAGTCGTCAGGCAGGTAACGGCGACATACTGCCGCGTATGCAGCGTTTCCAGAGGCCCGCCGAGCTCGTAAGCGAGTTCGGCAACGCCGTTATAGCCTCGATCCGCGTGTCCACCGAAGAGAGCGCTCGCAACCAGCAGTCCTGTGGCTCGATCGGCGGGCGAGTCGTCCTGCTCCATCCGCACGAACAGTACGATCGCAACCCCACTCGATTCCGGCTCTTTATGAAGCAGCAGGCGTACTCCCGTTGGCAGCATTTTCAATACGATTGCGGAGCGCGTCGGCAGGGACGCGCCAGTCGAACCTGCAGGTACCGGGTGAGCCGACATCGGAATGCCGGGATTTGTTTGCGCTGAAGTAGATTGTGCCTGAGGATGAATCGGGGAGAGAAATACAAAGTATGCCGCCAGCGCTCCGACGAAAGCTGTTCGGAGCCTCCTCACGACCCACCCGAGCAAATACCGAAATGGTAAATGCCGAAACGGAAATGGGTTGAACGGCGTCTTACTGTTTGCCACTGACTCATTTTGGTAATGCGTATCGGAAAGCGTCGTTCGAGATTTCATTTTGTGGGCGCTTCTCTATGTTTCGGGTCGCGGGGCTTCGAGTCGAGGGAATCGGTTGCCTGTTCTTTTGTCTTTGCGTCCGGCCCTGAGGGGGACAGCGGGATCAGCCGAACACGAACCCTGTATTCCGGCGCCGGTATTCGTTTTATTGCTGCGAGGATTTCAGAAGCGGGAATCTGCAGCAGGCGGCGGCGCAGCAGTTCCGGGGGTTCGCCGCCGATAATATCCGCATAGCCGACGGCGCGCGCGAGACCGGCATTCGTCTCCTGCTCGTATTCCAGTCGCGCGAGCAGTCGCCGCCGCGCCGCCGCGATCTCGCCGATAGTCGGAAGCTGCGCTTTCAGGCGAGCAAGTAGGACATCGAGCTGGTTTCCGAGCAAGACCGTCTCTTCCGATGAGCCAGCGCCCGGCGTAGAATTTGGCTGAGCGGGAGCTGCTGCGGAGTCGAGGGCAGGCAACCTGGCATTCGGATGCGCGGTGATCAGGAGTAGACCGATATCGTGGCGTGGTGTGAACTGTGCGGTGGCAGCGGTGCCAGACAGAGACCTGTCTGAAAGCCTCCCGCCGCAACGGTCGCCGAGCAGCATGGCGATAAGTTGAGTGGCGCAGGAACCGGCAAAATCGCTGGCAGGGGGGGCGATAAACCCGATGCCCACGCCTCTCTTCCCAGCCCGATTTGACAAGCTGAGCGGCGGCTTTATGCCGTTCGCGATGGCTGACTCTCGGTCGGAGTGGGACAGGGGCGTGAGAACTTTCGTGAGGACTGCATCCGGGATTTCAGCACTGTTAGCCTGGGAAACGCCGACCTTTTTGCTTTCTTTCTCGCTCGCTTTCCAAAAGCCGAATGCCTCTTCCGCTGCGGGTCGCGCCGACTCAGCCGACAGATCTCCCACAAGCACAAGCGCGCAGCGCGCGGGTGTATAACAGCGAATATAAAAGGTCGAAAGCGCGTCGCGGGTCAGCATTCGGATGTTCGCGGGATCCCCGCCCGGAGGGAATCGGTAGGGATGCTTTGGAAATGCTCGTGTATAGAGCAGGTCGATCGTACGCGCAGCGTCGCTGTCTTCGTGCAGTGCCAGTTCGTCCAAAATCACATTTCGCTCACGGTCGATCTCTTCGGCGGGAATTGTCGCCTTGCGTACCACATCGGCGAGTATCGCGAGCGCCTCAGAGAGATGTGCGGCGGGAACGGTCGTAGAATAGCAGGCATAGTCTGGTCCTGTGGCAGCATCGAGAGACCCACCGAGCGTCTCGATGGCAGCATCGATTTCGCCGACGCCGCGCGTCTTCGTGCCCTTAAAAAGCGTGTGTTCAAGGAAATGCGCGCAGCCATTCTCGCCTTCCCGTTCTTCGCGCGCACCGGCCCGCACCCACAGGCTGACTGCGACGAGCGGTGTCGTGTGGCGCTCTCGCACTAGAATCCGCAGTCCGTTCGTCAGTGTCACGGCTTCTGGCGGAACCCCCTCAGAACCATCTGCGCGGCTCTGATACAGTACAATCAGGACTGTGAGCAGAGAAATCGGCAGCAGGCATTTCCAGAGTTTCAATATAGACTTCATAGGACTCTCGTTAGCGTTGGCGGGGTCACATTCCTGCCCGAAAACAACCTCGAAACAATGTCGGTACGGAATGGTTCCAAAGCATGGGCAGGAGAGTTCGCCTGGGAAAGCGAAATAGGCTCCACAAAACACCGTCACCATTGAACATCAGAGACGAAAGTCAAAGAACTAAATCAACTACGTAACCATTCACCCTGTCTACAGTTTCGTACTTATCGGCAGATTATCTGCATTCACTTCCTCTCTCCAGAAGAGGGATCGGGTGTGAGGGTGAATAGTTACTCAAATACAAAGAAGAGAATCCTAGAAAGCGGTGAAAGTATGGCAGGACGACGGGCAAAGGGTCTGTACCGAAGTGGCTTGAGCGCTGTGGCTGCCGCACTGCTGGCTGTCGGAGGGCTCGTATCGGCTCTGGCACAGGCATCCGTGGTTCCAGGGGCGCAGGTTCCAGCGACTTCGCGTAATTCTGCCGACTCTACAACGGCGACGGTTGTCGGGACGAGCTTGATCGGAGATAGCGCCGCCTACCGCATCGAGTGGAATGGCACCACTGGCACACTGATACGCAAGGCGAACCACGCCCTCGGCGAGATTCGCACGCCGCTGATCTATCTGCACGGCGATCCGGGACCGAAAGGCTATGCGCAGCACCTCGCGTGGTTTCTGGCACGCAATGGCGACAGTTTCTCGATTCTCTGGTGTTATGTCAATGACAGCGGTCATGATTTCTTCGCCTACCTCTATCGCTATCCGATGAACCAGATGACGATTCTACGGCTGACCGGAGACTATCACTTTACGCCGCCAAAAGAGCCCGTTCCCGAAAATCTCGACAAATTTCTGACCACGCAGCAGACGCCGCACTACATGGGTCCTGATTTTATCTTTCGAGAATGGACTCGCCGCCGAGGTTCGATCGCGAAGCTCGATCTGCACGCCGCGCTTCCCGAAAGCGCACAAACCGCTATTCAGTCTTCCTCGCAAGCAGGAACGCCTGCCGCTTCCGCCGCTGGCGATCCGACCCTCAAAACGCTCACCGAGATCCGCGCTTACCCGCTGCATCAAGTGCGTGTCGGCAGCGCGAACGGCTGGCGTACCACAGGCTGGCGCGAGCTGCACTCGCTCGCCTACGACTCCAACAACGATCCCTACTATCTGATCCAGTACAGCAATGTCAGCAGCGGGTATGTCGTCGACCTGCGCCGCGCGCGAACCTATCGTACCGATTTCGGGGCGAGCGTTCAGTTCTCGAGCGACGACACCGCGTTCGGCGCATCGGACGAAGGGACCGGCGGAAATACAGACCTTCAGGAACAGCGCGCGCCGCGTAATACTCGCTTCGAAGTCATGCTCACTTCCGCGCAAACGCATGCGAATCCCTTCACGGATGTCCAGCTCGACGCGGATATAATTGCTCCGGATAGCACGAAGATTACAGTTCCCGGCTTCTGGGATGGCGGCGGTGTCTGGCGGTTTCGCTTCGTGCCGACACAGATCGGCGACTATCATTGGAGCACGCGCTCCAACGACCTCGATCTCCATAAACAGCAGGGACAGTTTGTCTGTACGCGAGACACGAAAAATACCAGAGGCTTCCTGCAGGTTCAGACAGGCGCTGGCTATCAGCGGCATTTTTCCTATGCCGATGGCACTCCTTTCCTTCCTGTCTTCATCTACGATCCGCTGCATTTCATCGGAACCGAAAGCGTTCTGAAAGCGAGTGCGCCCGCTTTATTATTGCATCGGTCACGGCCGGGTCTCTGCGACGACAGCGCGCCGCAAACCGGTCCGTTGAGCGCCTCTGATTCGACCACTGTCAAGGCAGAGACGAAGGTCCCGGCCACGTTTCTTGCCTTTCAGCAGCGTGTCGATGCCTGCGCTGCGAAAGGCTATAATCGTTTCGTCGGGAGCTACCTGCTGCAGACCGACCACAACGGATTGGTCGCGCGGAGCAACGAGGGCGGCACGATGTTCTTGAATAACGATCCCGACCAGCCCAATCCCGCCTATTTTCAGTGGATGGATCGCCGGATCGACTATTGTAACGCGAAAGGGATCGTTCCCGATCTCGGGATCGGCACGCTTGATGCGACACTGACGTCTGCTCTGACGGATGCAGAGATACGCGGTCTCTGGCGCTATACACTGGCACGCACCGCCGCAAGCGATGTCTGCTGGAACCTCTTCGGCGCACCCGCTTCCGGAACGCCCGCCGATCCAACTGCGAACGAGCGAATCGTTGGGCTTGCACAGTCGACACGCCGCTATGATCCGTATAACCATCCTCTTTCGATTACGCTGCAGCCGGTATTTGCAACGGGGAAACGCGCCCCGATCGCTGCTCTTCCAGGCACTCAGTCCGGCACAGTCGCCGCTGCGATCGAGACAAAGGAAGCGATGCCTAGCGACGCTTCTGCCGGGAGCTACATTCAGATACCCGATCCGGGGCTCGCAGCCGCGCAGCGCGCAGCCAGTAATCATCTCAAAAAATTGAAGCCGGTTTCGACGTTCGATCTGCCGTTCGCACACGAAAGCTGGCTCGACGTCGCCACGATTGCCGATGATGACAAAGTGGAGCCCTACGCGCTCTATATTCTCGGCAAGCCGATCGTTGTCTCGGATTCCAGTTCGGATACCTATTCGGTTACCGATCCGAAAAAGAATCTCCGGACGCCGGTTTCGCCCGACACACCGCGCTATCGGCTCTGGAAAACGCGCATGGCCGGTGCGTATCGCTACAACGGCACTACGACTGGTGGGGATACTGCGCACGGTTTGAGCGGAGCGCCGTCGAAATGGGAGATAGCCTGCGCCGCGCTCTTCAATAAAACCCGCTTCTGGCGGCTCGTTCCGAATCAAGATATGCTCGGCGGACCGGAAGAAAATCCTTTCGACCGTCGCCGACGCCGACGCGCCGAAGCGGCGGCGAATCTACCGACAAAAATCAACGAGGCGGACGCTTCGCGCCCGACGGGACCGGTCTATGTGCTGGCGGATCCCTCCTGGGAATATGTAATTTACATGCAGAATGGCGGCAGCGTGACGCTCGATCTCCTCGAAGCAACGGGCACAGTTAAACAGGTATGGTTCAATCCACGTACCGGCATGACCGCCAGCGAAACGCAGATACAGGGCGGCTCCTACCGCGCCTTCACTGCACCCGACAATCAGGACTGGGTACTGTACCTTTCGCGCCGATAACCTCACACTCTCTTGAAAACCCTTTCCTTCCTAGTTCCTCACGACGTTCGAGGGCGAGGGCTTTGGAGTGAGATGAGATATTTCTTATGGCAACAGATCAACTGGAAGAAAATAGTCTGCTCAACGGACGCTATGAAATTCGCGCAACGCTCGGACGTGGCGGGATGGGAACCGTCTATCTCGCGGAACACGTCCGTCTGAACGCAATTGTCGCCGTCAAAGAGGTTCGCGGGCTGAGCGCAGATGCCGAGCAGAACCGCATCGATCTCGATCGCTGCGAGCAGGAAGCCCGTTTTCTGGTGCGCCTGAATCATCCGCACCTGCCCAAAGTAACCGACGCCTTCATCGAAAACGACCGATTTTATCTGGTCATGGAGTATATCGAGGGCGTGACTCTTGAGACACGCCTCAACACGAATGAAGGACGGCCGCTCGATGTCGCGCAGGTTGTGGAGTGGGCGCTGCAGATCGCCGATGTGCTCGCCTATCTGCACGCGCAGGAGCCGCCGATCATTTTCCGCGACCTCAAGCCTGCTAACGTAATGGTGCAGCCCGACGGCAATATCCGCCTGATCGATTTCGGCATCGCGCGCCGGTTTCAGCCGGGGGCGAGCAAAGACACCTCACTGCTCGGCAGCGTCGGCTACTCGCCGCCCGAACAGTTCGGGCGGCATCAGACGGACACCCGCTCCGACATTTATGCGCTCGGCGCAACCCTCCATCATCTGCTGACCGGACGCGATCCGGCGGTGCAGCCCTTCAAGTTTCCGCCCGCGCGCAGCCTCAATCCATTGGTGCCCGTCTCGCTTTCGCGGCTGCTGGAGAACTGTCTCGCGATCGACAGCGATGCGCGTCCCTCGAATGTCAACGAAGTCGCGGCGCGTCTGCTGGCGGTGCGCGATGAACTGATTGCGGCGCATGGCGCGCTCGATATGCCGCTGCTGCCTGCCACCGCCCCGGCGGTTGCTGCGCCGCCCCCACCGCGCATAATCTCCTCGAAACTCGCGGCGGTCGAAGGCCAGCGGCGGCGTGAGACAGCTGCGAGCACGTACGAATCAGGAAGCAGAATGCCGCTGGTTGCCCTCACCCTGATTCTCGTGATTCTGATCGGAGGTGGCGGAGTCGCCTACTGGAGCATAACCAGCGGCCGAGCCAGACATAAAATCGCGCGTGTCAAACCGATCGTCGTGCCGCCGCTGATCCAGCCGATACTTCCTCCGGTAACGGAGCCGCAGCCCGACCCGACACAGCCGTCGGACCCATCAAACTCTGGCGCGAACGATCTGAAACCGCCGATAGCCAACGCAACCAGTGTGCAGATAATGTCCGATGCGCAGAGCCTGGTTATGGACGACCCGAACAATTATCTGCTTGCGATCAGCGCTGTAGGGAGCATACAGGGCTACGCCAACAGTAATAGCACGGTCGCGGTGTACTTCTATGACGGTGATGCCAAGCCGATACTCGCGGTCAATCCGAAAGGCAAATATGCCGACAACGGGCAGCTCTATGTCGCCAACGATCTTGCGGTCACCGACTTCAACACGTCGATCCGGATGCTGTTGAAAGCTCCGCTTTCCGAGTTTCCACAGACGGCTTTCGGTGCGACGATCCAGTTTCGGTTCCGAGTCTTCATCGACGGCAGACTGGTGAAAGAGACCGCGCTGACGCCCCTTCCGACGAGCACCTTCACACCACCCCTTGCACACGACCCGAACGCTCAGCCGCCCGCAGGGTCGGAGAGCATGGGTTCTAGTGTCCACCCCGGCGGAACGCACTAACGAAGTCTCGCGGATCGCGAACCGGTCGTTCCGCCCCAAAATAGCTCTCCCGCTGCTGAAGTTGTCTCGGTGCCGCCCCAACCGCATACGCCAAAAAAAGCGCGTGTTCGCTTCGAACCGCCTTGTGCTGCTGTAAGCTGCACCAGCCGCGACATTTGCTAAAGAGAAATTCCCGTAAGGATTTTCCGACTCTGATGTCGAAGCGGGAGTAACTCAAGTTGGGAGTAACTGGAGAAGTAGGGAAACGATAGGTGGTGCGAGTGAGACCAAAGAATTGGAATTCACCCACTGAACCTACGCGCAGTATGCGGAGAAGGTAAAGGCGTTTCGGTGCGCCCAGGGCAAGGCCGCAGCCGAGGCACTCCAGGAAAGAGTCAATGCACTCATGGCGCACTTATGCTTCTAGGACTTACGCGGTTGACGCCTGCAAGCAAGTTGGTTCATACTTTGCCATGGCAAATATGGCGAAAGTCTCAGATGTTGACTACATCCAGTTTCTGCTGGCGGCGACCTCCGCCTTTTCCTGTGTCGAAGCGGCCAAGAC
>JBBQPY010000005.1:0-69663 GCA_038216735.1 Chthonomonadales bacterium | reverse complement strand
GTCGGCAGATCCGAAAAAGAGATGCAGAAGGTGCGCGGGGCGCGGATGGCAATGGTGTTCCAAGACCCGTTCTCGTGCCTGAACCCGACGATGACGCTCGGCGCACAGGTTGCGGAGCCGATCCGTCTGCACAAAGGCGCGAGTCGCTCCGAGGCCATGGCGCAGGTCGTTGAACTGTTTCGCGCGGTCCGTATCCCAAATCCGGAAACGCGCATCGGACAGTATCCGCATCAGATTTCAGGAGGTCAGCGGCAACGCGTGATGATCGCGATGGCGTTTGCCTGCCGCCCGCAGTTGCTGATCGCCGACGAGCCGACGACCGCGCTCGATGTAACGGTTCAGGCGCAGGTGCTGACTCTGATGCAGGAGATGCAGCGGCAGACGGAAGCGGGCGTCGTGCTGATCACGCACGATCTCGGGGTGGTGGCAGAGGTTTGTGACCGCGTGCTGGTGATGTATGCGGGGATCGTGGTGGAGAGCGGCAGCGTCGATCAGATTTTCCGCGCCCCGCAGCATCCGTACACTCAGGGTCTGCTCGCTTCCCTACCGAAGATCGACGCCGACCGAACGCGCCGCCTCGTCAGCATCCCCGGTCAGCCGCCCGACCTCGCGCACCTTCCTCCCGGCTGCCCATTCTACGATCGCTGCCCGAAGCGCATGCCCGACATCTGCCCGACTCGCGAACCCAACCCGACCGAACCCCTCCCCGGAACGAAAGCACGCTGCTTCCTCTACGGCGGCTGAAGTACGACTCTTTGCCCTCACCCCTATCTTCAGCCCGATGTTGCGCAATTAAAAAGCAAACTCACTCTACTCCTCACTGATACACAGAATGAAGTTTTTTCTGCCGTGCCAAACTATTTTCCTGCCACTCTGCGACAAAGGTAGCGTTCGTACAATAGTTCATCCTTTTCATCTCGAGCACACCAACCTGGCCGCGTGAAACAGAACTGAAGGCGAGCAAACATCTATGGGTCACAGGGAGTAAGAGATGAACAAACAAGGACACGGACGAACGGCATTGCTGATGGTTCTAGCGCTATTTATCGTAATGGTGTGTACATCGACTGCGGCATTCGCCCAGAAGGGTGGATCGGGCGGGGGCGGGACGAGCGGCGGAGGCAGCAGTGGCGGGGGAAGCGGAGGCGGCGGTGCGGTTCTGACGACCGTACCGATCACAATGGACAACCATTCTAAAACCTTCAACACGAAACTGCCAAAAGGAACCGTCACTTTTGTCTATTCCAAAGACTTGCTAACGAAGAGCCTTACGCTAGCGATCTCGAATATCGACGTTCCCGATGGCACGGCAGTAAAATTACAGGCTGAGGAGGCATTGCGTGTGACCGGTCGTTGCTGGCACTACGATTACACCTACTACACAATAAAAATTGTGGGAGGTAAAGGCTCACTGTCCCTCTCAACCGCAAATGGGGATGTTGTTCCCTTTCTCGACCCCAAAAAAGGCTGGACAGAAATATCAATTATTCCGGACTCAACCCTGGGGGGACATATTCTGGACGGACGGCTGCTTTTCAAAGGAATTCTATAGTCGCGTAGGAATGCTGTTTTCTCTGCTGACTCATGAACACGGGGACGAAGAAGGTGTATCGCTGGAGGAGCACCCGTTTACAATTACGATCCTGGTTTGCAGCCAATGCCCTGTATGGCGGCTCAAACCAGCAACCATTCCTCAATTACACATATTCAGAAACAAGCAACTCCGGCGCCATATCGCGCCGGAGTTGTCTTTGTATACTCTGCTGAAAAGCCTAATTAGGTACCGTAGGAAGCGTGTCGCCACTGCGTCCGAGGTGCGTCAGCCAGATATTGTCCTGTGCATGCTGCGTGATGTCGTAGCTCTGCTTTTCGGGACGGCGGGACTTGACATGCCCGTCACAGAAAGCGAAGTTTGCGTTTTCGGTGTGGTAAGCCTTTTCAGGACTGATCGCGGTATACCAGTAGTTCTGTTCGTTCGCAAGGCTGTTCCAGAACCCTTTTTCGTAGAGCCATGCGCCGCGTTTGGTGGTTGAACCGTAGTATTTCGAGCCGCTGCCGTCTTCGGGCATCGCTTCGAAAATCAGTGTGGTGTCGGCAGGCGCAACGATTCCCGCCTGACTGATCGGGTTGTCGTCTTCGTAGGTCGGGTAGTCGGTCGCGTCCTGATACCACTTCGTCTCATCGGAAACGCGCAGGTAGTAGGAATCCGGATCGCTGATCGTCTTGCCATTATAGAGCTCGCCGCCGCTGCACAGAAAAGTATTCATTGCGTAGGAGCGCCCGTACTTCAGATAGGGGTCTTTCGGAGTAAACCCGGCGAGGTCGGGGCACACCCAGACCGTGGCTTTTGAGCCGCCCGTATGGTTTTTGATGTAAGGTTCCAGCGGAGTCGCGCCCGTTGCCGCGTCGGTAACATAGCCGAAGTAGTATGGGGACATATACTGTTCGTCGTAGTCGATCGAATACATCAAGAAAGCCAGACTGAGCTGCTTCATGTTAGACTGGCAGCTCGCCTGACGCGCTTTTTCGCGTGCCTGGGCGAAAACAGGGAACAGAATTGCGGCGAGAATCGCGATTATTGCGATCACGACGAGCAGCTCTATGAGCGTAAAACCTTTTCGACCGCGCCGAATGGAAACCATGTTACTGCTCCTTACATGAGATGACTTAGTGCTTATGACAGGGCTGGTTCCTTACTGATTCTCGATTAGGAAAAGCGGAAAGCTTCGTGCATGCGAATTCCGGTTCGGCAGCAGTCGGCTTTCCGCTCGGGGATGAGGTAATCGAGCGTGGCAGCAGGCGAGTGATTTCAGGCAGTAGTAAATCCTGCCATAAACACTATACCCGCCCGTCTGTTAACTCACTGTTAAGTTTCTATTAAAATTCGTTTAAGAGCGCTGGCGGAGAAGCGTCGGCATTTTGTCAGGGCTTTTGATAGCGTGTTTAGCGCTGTCGCCAATATCGTGTAGACCTTCGATCGAAGTTGCCTTGACAAACGACCTGCTACATTCTATACTGCAGACAGGTATTATCAAGATGTCTCAGTCCGCTGCCAATCTGAAGCCGAACCTGAACTCAACAACTCTAATGTATAGGGAGACAGTATGACGCACCGAAACTCGCGAGGCGCAGCCTTTGCGTGCTTCTTTGTTCCTTTTCTGATCGTGCTGACGGCTTCTGCCGCGACCCGTGCACAGGGACAGGATGCCCGTGCCGCGCTGCAAAAAGTGCTGGAGACCTATCAGAAACTCAACAGTTACGACGGCAAGGCGAGCGCAGAACTGAGCGTCGTCTCGAACGGCAAAACGCTGCAAACGCTCTCGGCGATCTCGACGCAGCTGCGTGTACGCCGTCCGAACCTGCTCACGCTCAACGTCTCGACCGCAAAAGGCAGTCACGACATCTATTGTGACGGCAGAAAATTCATCGTCTATGACGGGCTGCACAACGCTTACAGCAGCGCTCCCGCAGTGGCAACTCTGAGCGAGATGGTGGTCCCGCTCGCACGGCGCGGCGGCATCCGGGGCGAAGCAGACCCGCTCTATTTTTTGACCGCCAAAACCCTTCCCAATACGCTGACCGACCTGAAATTCCTGCCTCCGGGAAGTGTCAACGGCATCGCGGTCAATATCATCACCGGGACGACACACTCTGTGCTGCGCGGCTCGCCTGCCGGAAAAGCAAATCCTGCCACCACCCCCAACAAAACTACACCGAAGGCAGGAGCTAAAGAGGTAGATCCAAAGGCGAATGTCGAAACGTTGTACTGGACGTGGTACATCGACAAAAAGACCAATCTACTGCACAAAATCGAGATGCACACGGACATTAAGACGGTCACGGTTCGCGGCAAACAGAACGGGAAAATGGTCGAGCGCACGATGCCAGTGCGGTACGAGCTGCGTCATGTGATCGTAGACGCGCAACCCAATCCTACTCTGAGCGATACGGTTTTCACGTTCCGTCCGCCTGCGGGTGCGACACAAATGAAAGAAACAAGCGAGTTGCTCGGCGATAAAACGCATAAATAACCCTCAACCCCGACCCCCAGTCTCTGCCATTCGTACCTCATTAGGGCGAGGGGGAGTCAACAATACTGCATTTGCCTCGTTCACCAGAGGGTAAAAACATTGCGGTGCTGTATCTGCCCTTCTCCCTAACGAAGCATGAGTGGCAGGGAGAAGGGTTGGGATGAGGGCTGGCGCAGAACGTGCCGCCTCTGGAAAAGGAGCAATAGGGACGAGGATTGGGGCATGATAATGAGCGCATGGCGTCGGATCGCGATCGAGAAGCTGCCCGAACTGCAGAAGGAAATTTCCATGGCGGGCGGCGCGTTTGGAGTCTGGATTCAACTGCACCTTGAGTTGGAGAATATTTATGGACGCGAGACTGTGGACGACAGCCTGATCGCACGCATCTATGAATATGCGAGTTGGTGTCTGTGTCAGCCTCACGATGACAACCTCAGAAGCGCGGTCGTGGTGTGTTTCTATGAGCATTTGCCACTGGCTCACAAAGTTCGACAGGATGTAGCGCGGTGGCTTTCGGAGGAAGAGTTCACTACACTTCGCTTTGCTTTTTGCTACCATCTGAGCGCGAGCGAAGTCGAGGATTTCGCCTGCGAGTTTCGCGCTCAGCAACAGAAACTACGTGATCCACGAAAACAGGAAGTGCGCGCTCGGCGGATTCAGGAACTGCCTATTCCGCGAAAGTCACGCATCTGAGCTTTGTGACGGTGCTCCTCGGCAGATGAGATGGTTATATGTCGTATTAGGGATTGTGTTTGAGGGGAGGCTGTAATGTACGGTATTTTCGCCGCGGCGTTGATTGCGGGACTTGTTACGATGCTCGTGACGCCCGCCATGCGCCGCCTGTCGGAGAAAACAGGCGCGGTTGACAAGCCCGAAGCGCGACGTGTCAACACAACCGACATGCCGCGCCTCGGCGGGGTCGCAATCTTTGCTGGGTTTTTAGTGGCTGTCATCATCACGATCGCCGTGCGCCAATTCGCCAAGGATGGTCAGCATACCTGGACGCTGCAGGTCACGGGCGTTCTGCTCGCTGCCGCCTTCATCGCAGTCACCAGCCTGATCGATGACCTCAACGATCTCGCCGCAAAGTGGCAGGCGTTGTCGATAATTGCCGCTGCACTGATACTTGCCGCCTTCGGAGTCCGCATCGAGGGTATCACCAATCCGTTTGGAGGCGCGGGCGCGGGTCAAAACTGGCACGCGCTGCCGATCGCCGTTTCGATCCTGCTCACGGTCTTCTGGGTCTTCACGGTCACCAAGACGGTCGATGCGATCGATGGCGTGGATGGACTGGCGGCAGGCGTCTGCGCGATCTCTGCGGCAACCCTTGCACTGATGGCGACGCAGGTACACGCGCTGCCTGGCGCACCCTCCTCCCAGGGACCGACGGTCGCGCTGATCGCAGCGGCAATCTGTGGCGCGTGCCTCGGTTTCCTGCGACATAACTACCACCCGGCAAAGATCATCATGGGCACGGTCGGAGCGCAGGTACTCGGTCTCGCGCTGGCGGCAGTCTCGATCATGGGCGCGTTCAAGGTCGCAGCGGCGGTCTCTGTGCTGATCCCTCTGCTCGTGCTCGGCGTGCCGATCTTCGATTTCACGCACGTAATGGCGCGTCGCATCATCGACCGCGCGCCGCTAACCAAAGCTGACAGACGCCATATGCACCACAGGCTGCTCGATCGCGGCTGGGATCATAAACAAGTGGCATGGTTCATCTACAGCCTCACCATCGTGCTGTGCATCACCGCGCTCGCCCTGTTTCGCGCCGGTCATGGAGGACGCTGATGTTCGAATGGAACAGACACAAATCGCCTAGAATATTTGCCTGCCTGCCTGTCATCCTGCTTGTTGGAGCGCTACTTTCGGGCTGTGGCGGAAGCAGTAATACAAACATCCTTCCCATCAATCAGGGGGGCAGTGCGGTCGGACTTCTCGTGCCCACGAAGGACTCCATACCCGGCCTCGGATTTCAGATCGCCGCAGACAAAGCGACCTATCGCACCGGCGAGCCGATTCAGTTCACACTGTCCGTTACGAATGCCTCAGGGCAGGAGCGCGATCTTAGTTTCTCGAACAATGCGCCTGTGACGTGGTGGGGCTACTGCATCGCGCAGTACGGGCATATCGTTACGTACGAATACTGGACGGGACATAAGATCGCATTCTCAGATGAGATCGGCATGGATCGCTACGCTCCCGGTGCCACCCACACCTTCCCTTATAGTTTCCCCTATTTGCCGAATACACAAAGCCCGCCACTCCTCTCCACGCTGCGCCCCGGCGTCTACCAGGCATTCCTGATCGCACCCGCCGCCTATCACGATGGCGCTAAGCCTGTATTCCATGACGTGCCGACGCCACTCTCCGACCCGATCGAAATTACCGTACTCCCGTAGAGGGGATACCTGCTGAGCTTACTGAGTTCGAGGAGAAACTTTTGCTGAAGAACCAACTGCTGCATCCGGAGATACTCGCCGCACTCGCCGGAGGCGGTCATGGCGCACAGGTGCTGATCGCCGACGGTAACTATCCCTTTTCCACGCACGCCGCGCCCAATGCCCGCCGCGTGTACCTCAACCTCACCCCCGGAACCGTCTCCGCGACCGAAGTTCTGCGCGTGATCGCCGCTGCAATTCCGATCGAATCCGCACAGGTTATGCAGCCCGCCGACGGCAAAGACGCGCCTATCTTCACCGAGTTTCGCGCGCTGCTGCCGGGCATGACGCTGCAGCCACTGGAGCGTTTTGCCTTCTATGCGCAGTCTTCGCTGCCCGAAACCTGCCTCGTGATCGCGACCGGCGAACAGCGTATCTATGCCAACATCCTGCTGACGATCGGTGTCGTCCCGCCGCCATAAGCAGACAGATCCCGTTCTCAGCCCGCGCAGGCAGGCTTTGCAGCTCCAGACCTCGATCTTCAGTCTCCCATCTGCGTGGCATGGTGTATTGCGTGAGGCACCTCAGTAGATTTTGCTGCCGAGCGGAACGTCGCGCTCAACAGCGAGAAGCACGACCTGCCCCTCCGTATCCGCCGCGCCCATTACCAGCACCTCGGAAGCGAAACCGGCGATTCGGCGCATTCCGAGATTGACGGCGGCAACGATCAGCCGCTGCTCGAGTTCGGCAGGGGTGTAGAGCGCGGTAATCTGTGCGCTCAACGTTTTGACGCCCAGCTCCTCGCCGAAGTCGATCCATAGTTTATAAGCGGGCTTATGCGCCTTCGGATTCGGCTCGACGCGCACGATGCGCCCGACCCTCAGATCGAGGGCATCGAACGCCTGCACCGGCGATATCGCCCCCTCAGCTTCGTTTCCAGATGATTTTGCTTCCATTTTGCCTTTACCCGAAATTCTCTTTTTGCCGTCGTACCGTCTCAGGAAGAGCTATCCTGGATTTTAACGATTGCGGAGGCGATATCGCTCATGTCTTCCGCCGTGCCGAGCAGCAGGGTTTGTGGCAGCCAGACCGTATCCGCACAGACCGCCTCACAAACGGGCAGACACAACGCACCGTAGTCGATAGCACGACCCGCGCGACATAAACCTGCCGCCGGCGCGCCCGCCCCCTTCGCGAAAATCCCCTCTTTGTACAGCGGAACGTAGCCCGTCGAGCAGGGAATTCCCTCTGCCATAAGTGTTGCGACGAATGCGTCAAGACTGCGCCTACCGAACTGTTCAGACTGAAAGCGAAACGTGAACAGATGGTAGGCATGGCAGGTGATGCGCTCATCCAGGCGCGGAAGCTGTATTCCTTCCACCCCCGCCAGCAGTTCGCGCAGAATACGGGCATTTTCGGTACGGCGAATCGTCTGTTCCGGCAGCCGAGTCAATTGAACACGCAGTAGCGCTGACTGAAATTCCGTCAGCCGGTAGTTGCCGCCGAGCACCGGATGCTCGTACCAGCGCCCATCACGTACGCGCCCGACGTTGACCACCGACCAGGCGGCGTCGGCGAGCGCGACATCGTCGCTCAGAATAATGCCGCCCTCGCCCGCGTTCAGGTTCTTGCTCGCCTGAAAACTGAACGTGCCGAAGTCGCCGATCGCGCCGACTTTCCTGCCGCGCCACTCGGCTCCATGCGCCTGCGCCGCATCCTCGATCACCCGCAGACCATACGTTTTTGCCGCTTCCATTATGCCGTCGAGATCGGCAGGACGACCGGCAATATAGGCGGGAATGATCGCCCGTGTACGCGGCGTGATCGCGTCGGCGATCAGCGCAGGATCGATATTGAGCGTGTCGCCTTCAATATCGATAAAGACTGGCGTCGCGCCGACCGTCACGACCGCGCTCGCGGTCGCAACGAACGAGTAGGGTGGTACGATCACCTCGTCGCCGCAGCCGATGCCGAGAGCGCGCAACGCGATCTCGAGCGCAGCCGTCCCGTTGGTACACGCTACCCCGTGTTTCGCCTGCTGGAAAGACGCGAACTCCCCCTCGAACTCCGTGCCCTGCGTTCCCTCGACCGACCACCAGTTGCCGCTGTGCAGCGTCTCGAGCAGCGCGCGCTCTTCCCGCTCGTCATAGATCGGCCAGCGCTGCCACGGTCGCGCAGAGATGTCACGCACTGGCGTACCGCCGTCGATCGCGAGTTTTCTACTTTCTGCAGCAACGGTCATTGCGCACCTGCCTTTTCGCCTGTCATAAGGGCAATTCCCCCGCAAGTCGAACTGTCCGTTTTTGTTGGTGACTAAACTCTCGATCGTCGGAGATCCGAGATGTTTGTACGCCGGCCATTGGAAGTCGAATGCGGTTTCGGTCGCCTTCGTACTGGTGCAACTGACGATGCCGTGCTCCACAGCGTATAGAGTGTCTGCTGATCAGCGGAAATGGCCGGCAGAATACGCAGGTTGTCATCGAGACCCGCATAGGAGAGGCATTCGGAGTATGGCAGTTCGTCGGACGATCGCGCCAGACTGTCATAGAATGCCGACAGGTCTACGCCCGCTATTTTATTGACCGCGGCACGAATATCGTCCTCCCCATAGCCCGGCTTTGGTGGCGCGGTACGCTGCCACAGCAGCCGCATCACATCATCGAGCGAGCGACGATTATTGGTTACCGCGCGGATTTTGAGATCCAGGCAGAGCCCGATCAGCTCCCCTTTATCATAGTAGGACAGCCCGCCGAAGCCCTGACTGTCGCCGGACTCCCAGACTTTCAGGCTCGACTGATCGGCGGACACCTGGAAGCGCGCCAGATTCTGCTGCATTGCGGCGATTGCTCGGCGCCAGTGGGTTATGAATGCGCTCGCGCTCGTTAGTCCGGCGCGGCGTGTCGCAATGTGCGCATAGTACTCGGTGACCCCTTCGGCGAACCAGAGATTGCGCGTGCGCGGCGGATTTATGTAGTCGAAGGGACCGAGAACACCCGGGCGTATCCGCTTCACATTCCACAGATGGAAAAACTCGTGCGCGATGAAGGGAGCATAACGTTCTGGAACGGCGCCCGACGGCAGGGCGATGCGGCAGCAGTTGAGATGCTCGAGCCCGCCTCCACGCCCATCGACATCGAACAGAAAGTCGTAGCGCTCCGTTGGCATCGTGCCGAAAATTGCGATCTCAGCCTGCGCGATCTTTTTGAGCACCGGCGTATAGGCATCGACATCGCGTATTTTGTCCAGCTGCCCGAAATAAACCGCGCGGAAAGCGGTCTTGCCGAGCGTGAATTCGCGGGTCGTGATCGCGTCGGGCGCGGCGATGACGATGGGCGAATCGGCGAGCGTGTCGTAGTCGGAAGCGGTATAGGCTGCGCCGCCGACCGCTTTTCGCATCGGAAGCGGCGTCTCGGACAACCATCGGTTCGGCAGATCGATCTGTAACGTGACCGGCATATCCTTGTGCCCCACGAGGTACATATACACTGCCGGACCGTTGAGAAATAGCTGATTGCTGCGAAGCTGAACGTTCTCGCTGAAGAAACCCGGAGGAGTCTCCTGCAGGGCATACGTAACCGTCACCTCGTGTGCGCTTCCGGTGTCTAGGTCCCAGGTGTTCTCGTCCGGATGCGTGACCTCGAGCTCGTGCTGGGTGTTGGCGCTGTCGCGAGCATGGAGATTGCGGATGTAGCGGGCGTGGTACTGAAGGTGATAATCTCCTGGCGACCAGACGGGCATCTGCAGCACGGCATGGGTCTCGCCGCCCGGTACCGAAAAGTGCATCGTAACCTGCAGTTGACGCGGATTGGCGGCGATCATTGGCGTAAGCCGGTACGCAATGACGGGGTTTTGTTCTACGGGCACTTCAGCGTTAGGAACCTGCACTCCCGAATGATTGCTGCTGATTTCCTCAGCGCCTGCTGCCTGCCGTGTTGAGATTCTAACGGCGAGCAGCATACCGGCGAGCAGTATTATTTTAACTGGTGATCGATTTTGCACTGTCTTTCGTGTCCTCTGCAGTATGATTTACTCACAGCAACTGCGCATTTGCTTCAAGATTTGATGGCGTGTCGAATGCCGGCCGCAGCAGCTCTTCCGGAGTATGCGCTGGAGTCGAGGCGCGTAAAAGTGTGCCTGCATTATTTTCCTGCGCAGCGCGTTCCTGCAGAGCGAGCAAACATTCCCGTGCCTGCTTTCCTATGTCGGGGTTTGTTGCCGCGCGCGCTTGTCCCGCCGCCAGCTTCGCAACAAAAGGATTAGCATCTCGATCGCCAGCACGTTCCCATGCGCTCAACACCGCCCGTACAAGGTCGACATGTGTGTCCGGTTTGGATAATAGTTTGCTGAGGTGTAATCGACGGGCTTTATCGAACCGATCGAAATCGGTTGTCTCTGCGTCCATCAATTTGCGCGCGAGCTTTTTGTCAATATCGTTTTGCATTGTCCGATTATTGAGGTCGGTGCGACTTCGCTTCTCTCTTGTTTTTTCCTCCGTGATGCAAATCCACGTCAGGGCAAAAATAACAGAGCCGATGAGACCGGGAATAGTTAAGTGTGACATTCGCTTGCTCCATGCCTATACTTCCCCACTTTCAAGTCGAATGCCTGTTTCCAGGCGTTGTGACGATCCCCCATTCAGTCGCGGCGGGCGATCGCAGTCGGGACTTCGAGGCGTGTCTCGAAGGTACGCAGGGTCGTTGCGCTGCCGGTGGGCAGCACGTCATTGGCAGGAAGCGCATAGACGATACGACTCCGGTCGGGTGACCAGTCGCAGTCCGCGCTCTCGATCATGCCGAGCGTCTGTATAGTGCCTGTTTCCGGATCGATCGTTGTCACGTCGTATTGGCTGCCCTTCGGCGAGAGTGCGCCGAGCAGACGATTCCCGATCCAGACCGGAGCCACATAGCCGTGTCCATTGTGCGGACTGACACAGTGCGCGTTGCCGCCGTCACGGTCGATCGTCCAGAGTTCGTAGCGCGTAAAGTCGTTGGCATCGGGTGTCAGTGTAAAGACGAGCCGACTGCCGTCCGGCGACCAGACAGGGTTTCCGATGCGCGGCGAGATACCCTGTGCCGGATCGGTGCCGGAAGGCAGCATTTTGCGAAAGTCGCGAGAGCGAATACGCCACAATTCGCCGCTTTCTTTTCTTTCCGGACTGCCGGGACGCAGACGGCGCAAAGTGTCCGTCGGCGTGCCGATGAGAGGCAAACGAATTCCCTGCCGAAAGGTGAGCGTCGGAGCATCGTTTTCCATTGCAGAAAATGTCGATGAATGAGAGCCTGCTCCAGTCATAGCGAGCCCAATTTGCTGCGTACTCCCGTCTGGATCGGACGATGAAGACGCAATGCGCGGCTGCCAGACGCACCAGTCGCTATCCTGGTAGTTGTCGAAGCGAGGCTGTGCGTCCGCCGCTGTCTGCGCGCCGATCGCGCGCGTAAACACGGTTCGCTGTCCGTTGATTCCTTCTCCAACAAAAGCAAGATAGCGGCCATCAGGCGACCACTGCGGCGTATGAAAATAGTAATACAGACCGGTGTAAGGAGTACTATGCAGTGCGAGTGGCTGGACACGCCCGGTGCGCAGTTCCAGCGTCCACAGTCCGGTCCCGGGCAGGCGTTCCCCGTCCGCGAAGGTGAACCATTCAACACGCTCAAAGGCGATCTTACGATCGTCGGGCGACCACGCGAGGCTGTCTGGACTGCAATAGCGCGCTAGGCTCGCGCTATAAGGGCGATCCGGCATCACGAGTTCGTCGTCGAGCAGCGGCAGCGGACGCGCCAGGTCCTCATCGGTAATATGCAGTTGAAGATGGCGGTCGGGTGTGGCGCGGAGAAATGCGATTCGGTTGCCATCGTGCGACCAGCGTGGGTTTATATCTGCATAGATACCGGCGCGGGGCGTCAGTCCGGGCGGCACATCCTCACTGCCCGGCGGCTTATGGCGCCCGCAGCCACAGGTGACCGCAGCGATCGCACCGCAGATCAGCAGCTGAGTGGTCTGTTTCATCGTAACTAATATTCTGTTAAGCAGCGTTTTGTCCTTGGGACGCAGGAGAAAGTCGCTTACAGTAAGATGGAATATGCATTTCGCAACTGAGAAACTTGTCTTTACTGACTAATTGAGAAAGCTAGCTGGAGACGTAGCTGAAGTTTTGACGTATCGCATCTCTATATCCTATGTACCTCGTTTCATACTCATCAGGAAGCCTGGAAAGTCTTATCTCGCGACTGATATGTAACATGCGCCCGATCCCGATGCTGCCAATGGTCTCGTTGTAGATGATCAGATACGAAAAAACGGGATTGAACCTTACGGCGGTGCCAGTCGGGCTACGAACCCGGTCTTCTCGCCGCGCACAAACCCGGCCCCCTCATAGAAGCGAAGCGTTGCCTCATTCTTACTGCCTGTCATCAGCATGACTTTGTAGCAGCCGCGGTCCCACGCAATGCCAAGCGCATATTCCAGCACCTGTGTTCCGATACCCCGCTTGCGATATTCAGGATGGGTCACGACGTTTTCGATCAGACCATAGGGGCGAGCGGAGCGCGTCAGATTAGGAACCAGAGTGAGAGCGCAGGTGGAAACAAGCTGCTGGTCGGAACGGGCCACCACATAATACAGATCGGGATTAGCGAGAATAGCCTGCCAGTGTCCTTCCAGTGCAGTATTCACCGTCAATAGGGGATCACTCGGGTTTAAGTCACGATACAACATCAACAGTTCCGGCAAGTCGCCCATAATCGCTGGTCCGATTTCGACAGTGTCGACGCCAGCAGTGTTCATGACTCTCCCCTTTCCACTTTTTATGGTAGCTATTCACCCCTACCTAACATTACATTCCGCCCTTGCGCTGGCAACGAATGTTTCCATTAACTCACGTAGGGTGGCGAAACGTGCGGCGCGAGACGGGTGCGTCGCACGGGACAGAATGCAGGCAAGCGGTTCCGCAAGTTCCGGCAGCGTCATCAAGGCGTAGCGTCCGAGATTGAAAACGAGCGTTCGTTCATCCAGGAAACTGCCGCGCAGGTATTCTTCGGGAGCCATCAGCCGTGATGAACCGTAATTATTGTCCATTTCCAAAGTGAACCCGGCGCCTCTGCGGCAAAGTTCCCAATCGAAAAGCCACATCTGCCGCCGCTCAAAGTCGTATATCTGGTTGCCTTCGTACCAGTCTACAATCATAAAACCTGCTTCATAAATTGCGGTTAGCGCCCCGAAGATGGCACGAACCGCCTGAATTCGTTCGGCAAGCGGGAGAAATTGAAAGCGTTTACGGACGTCCATTGAACCCAGGTTTTCGCCCGAAACGCGGTCATAAATCAGCAGCACGCCGTTGGCAAGCGGAATGGTCTGGCGCAAAGGAACAATAGATGAATGCAAGTTCGCTCCCGCGATAGCCATTTCGGTCGCGACGCGAGTTTCATCCAGCAATTCAGGGAAGAATTTCAGAAACGCTTCTTTCGATTCGACCGTCGCCATCCACGCCAACGTGTCGGTTGCATCCTTAACAACGGGGCGAACCTCTGCCGCGTGTCCCGCATCGAGCCATTGCGCTATTGTCGTCAGGGTGTTATTGTTCACAACTATTTCCATGAGGTGGCGCGTCCATTGCGGGGGCAAGGCTTTGCGCTCTCAGTTATTCCGATTTCTAAGACACGCTTCTGCGCTTCAGATGAGCCGTAATGTCGTGTCTGAAGCAAAATCGGCACGGCTGCGGCTGATCTCTACGCCGACCGAGGCGGCGATCGCGGGCAGAGGCGGGCTTATCTTCTGGAGGCGCAGTGTCGCCTCCTGCACGGTCGGAAAGCGACCGAATACCGCCGCCAGCATTCGGTCGGAGAGTCGTTCGAGCAGCCGGTACTGCGCGCTCGTTCCAACCTCCAAAAGCAGCGCAGCTACTTCGGCATAGTTGACCGTGTCGGCGACAGAATCACTGGCAGCAGCAGGACGGCAGTCGACGGACATTCGGATGTCTGCAGTATAGCGATGCCCAATAACCTGCTCTTCATCTGTCGCGCCATGATAAGCGTAGAACTCGAGTGCCGTGATCAGTATTGCGTCCTCTTCCTTCACCTTCACCTCCCGGAAACTCAAAATGATCGCTGCTTCCTTTGTAATCAACTGTAATCAGCCCGCACCGGCGGGCTTTGCAGTTCAGGTAAGAGCATCAGCCCCGTGCCAAAATGGAGAGCAGCCTAAACATACGAAACGGCATCGTCATGGCTCGCGTACAGTCAGTAAGGGGCGTTGACCTTTGTGTTGACTTTGCTTCTGTTGACTTTTCTATAGTATTGTCCGCATAATACCGCACAGTAGTACGAAAACCAACAGAACAGACTTTTTCAATCATTTTGGCGAGATGTTCCTCTCCATCGCAGAGCGAGGTAGTGGCTTTGCTTTTCCCTTCTCCCGTCGCATCAGGAGAAAGGAGTCGGGGGATCAGGGCTCATCTTTTCAAACGTTTTTGGTACGCGAACGCCGGAGAAAACACATTTTATGGCTGCTGCCCACGCCAGCCGTGTCCTGAAAGACCGTCGCACCAAGAACCTGACGCGCCGCCTGCGCCCCGGCGATATCGCGCTGATCCACCATGCCGATCTCGATGCGACGACCGCGCGTTCACTCATCGATTGCCAGGTGGCTGCCGTCATCAATGCCGCCCCTAGCATCACCGGACGCTATCCGAATCGTGGACCGAGTCTGCTGCTGGCGGCGGGAATTCCGTTGATCGACGCGGTGGGAGAAGAGGGTTTCGAAGCCGCAACCGATAGCGGTTCCGCACTTCTCGAAGGGGACTGCTTGCGTTTTTCAGATGGTTTCTGCCTCTCGGGAACCCGCCTGACGCCCGAAATAGTCGCCGTTCAGATGGATGTCGCCCGTAACAATCTCGGTACCGAACTCGACCATTTTGCGCGCAATACGCTGGAGTATCTGAACAACGAAAAGGCGTTGCTTTTCGACGCCCTGGAAGTGCCTCCGCTCAAGACGCGCTTTGCGGATCGGCATGTCCTGATCGTCGTGCGCGGCGAAGGGTATAAGGACGACCTCGCATTGCTCGCGCCCTATCTGCGCGATATGCGCCCTGTGCTGTTGGCGGTCGATGGCGGCGCGGACGCGCTGCTCGAGGCGAAACTGCGTCCCGATCTGATCCTCGGCGACATGGACAGCGTCAGTGACGCCGCCCTGCGCTGCGGAGCGGAACTGATCGTACACGGCTATATCAGAGGCGACGAGCGCGGCGCTCCAGGCCTCGCTCGTATTGAAGAACTGGGGCTTACGGCGCACATAATCCACGCTGCCGGTATGAGTGAAGACGTCGCCATGCTGCTTGCGGACGAGCTAGGGGCACGGCTGATCGTGGCGGTCGGCACGCATTTCTCGCTCGAAGATTTTCTCGATAAAGGGCGTAAAGGGATGGCGAGCACGTTCCTGACGCGCCTGCGTATCGGCTCGAAACTGGTCGACGCGAAGGGCATTGCGCGGCTCTGGACGAGCCAGCGAACGCGATTCAGCGAGATCGCGCTCGTCGTCTTCGCCGCCGCGACCCCGATCATCGCGACTTTCTTTCTCTCGCAGCCCGGCAGAAACTGGCTTGGCACAATCGACATCGGACTGGACACCGTCGGCATCTGGTTCCGCCAGCACTTTCATCGGTAGCGTATCCGCAAAGTTGCAGCGTTCCACTTCGCTTGATCTTAGCGTAAGCGATACAGGGCGCAGAACAAGCACATGGGCATTTGTCTGGGCGCGGCTTGCTACACCTTTTCGCTCAGGGAGTGGCGCAATTGCCGGTTCTAAATGATTTTCGGATTTGCAAGGTGAACGATGGAAAGCTCAGAACCTATTGCAGCGCGGACACGTTCCGCAACGTAGGTACGATGACAGCGCAATGGATCTGCTTCAAAGCAGAGCAGGCAGCATCGATAGTCGGAAACGTGCTCTTCGAGGGCGGCGATCGCAGCATCCTGCGTGCTCAGATAAGCGAGGAAATCGCGGGTATATTTCTCCCAGTCGTGATCGCTCCGGTAGGCGTCGCGAATCACTTTTGGGCAGCCGAGCGCGGAGATATGCACGTAAGACATTCCGCTGTTTTGGACGTTGGCGGCGAGCGCATTTTTAGAGAAACCTGATTTGCGGCTCAGGGGCAGCTGTCGTACATCGATCAGCATTTCGATACCTGCTTCGCTCAACGTTTCGAGGACACGCTCGATCGTTCGTCCCTCGTAGCCAATCGTAAAGAGTTCCATTTGTGTATCCAATCCGTTCTTTGATCCCGCCGCAAGCGCGGTACAAAAGTAACGCGGTACAAAAGTAAAAGGAAAGACGATGCTGATCGCAGGGTTGTTGCTGCTGATACTGGGCACGACGGGAATCTTTGCCGGACTGCTGCTGCATGTCGGGCGCAAAAGCGTCGATTCGTTTCTGAGCAGTATACCGCGCCCGATGCTCGATCTCGTCGCCGAATCCGATCCGCAGGTGCGGCGCGGGCTCGATCTGTCGCGCTCCCTGCCAAAAGCGAGTCGGCTGTGTGGCGGCATCGGCATCCTGCTCTATATTGTGGGCGTACTCTTCCTGCCCGCTTTCCTGCTCAAACTGGGGGCGGTCGCGCTCGCCATCGGCATAGGATACGCTGCTCCACGCATCGGACGCAGTCTCACACCGGTACTACAAAAGGCAGCGATGAAAGCGCTTCGCAAGAAAATGCTCGAATAAGTTTTCGTAAATATCCAGCCTCAACCCCTCTCCCAAAGCTTCGGTAAGAGGGGAGCGAATGCGGATGTTCTGCCTGTAAGTACGAAACGGAAGGCAGGATAAATCGTTATGTTTTTTCGAACAAATCGCCTCGTGCACTTGTACGGAAACGCAGTTACAGCAGATACTGAGGTAACAGGAGCCGCGCTTTGGGACCAGGATTCAAATATCATGTCGTGACGATATCCGCCATCTTCTTCGCGCTGACGGTGGGCATCGTTATCGGCAGCCTGTTCCTGTCGCCTCGCGTCGCGAACCGTCAGACGCTTGCCCTTAACAATATCCGCGCTACTCTGATCAAGGACAATGCCGACAAAAAAGTCGAATTAAAACAGCGTCAGGACGAGCTGGATCGCGACGAAAAACTCCTCGCCGTCGCGTTGCCGTCTGCAGTACGCAGCGTTCTGACGGACGTCCCGATCGCCATCGTTCAGACAGGAGACTACCCGGAGCCGCTCACAGGCATACTGGAAACGCTGCGTGCTGCGGGAGCTCGTATTACCTCAGTGACAACTATCGAACGCCCCTTCGCTCAGCCCGACGAACTGCTGAATACGACCCTGACGTCGGCACGTGACGCAGCACAAACACCGCTTCCGGCTGGCAGCGGCATGAAATTTCCGACCACACGCGCCGCGCTCGCCGACACACTGGCGACGATTCTTGCAAAAGGTGATACGCCAGCGCATCTTCTGATACCCGATCTGGAACGCGCAGGTCTGCTGCGAAGTGAGCCTGACAGCGA
The DNA here is from genome assembly GCA_038216735.1 of Chthonomonadales bacterium. Taxonomy (GTDB): domain Bacteria; phylum Armatimonadota; class Chthonomonadetes; order Chthonomonadales; family Chthonomonadaceae; genus JBBQPY01. The sequence goes on along the minus strand of JBBQPY010000005.1, from coordinate 51,757 downwards.
CTATACCCTCCCTGCGCGTTATGTCGTGCTGCTCGGCGGCACTCGTGACGATTCTTCGATTCGGACCGGCAATGTCGATCTTCCGCTGATTGCCGCGCTGCAGGCACAGGGTCTCACGGTCGTCGCCTGCGAACCGCGCGACGCTGCTCAATCCGATATCAAAGCCTATCATGATGCCAATCTCGGCATCGGAACGGTCGATAACGTAGATACCTATCTCGGGCGCTGGTCCCTCGTCTGGGCACTGCAGGGTGCAAAAGACGACTACGGAATCAAGCCAACTGCAAACCTGGTGATGCCTGTACCGACGGCGAGATCCAATTGACCTCTCCTCAAATCAACGCTAAATCACACATGGAGTTCAAGCCAAATCCTCTTCCTGCAGCAGGCTCTGGAGCCAATACGGCATCGCAGTCTTTCGGGACTCAGAATACCGTCTCCGTTCTGATCCCCGCTTATAACGAAGGGGAGCGCATCGGCGCGACGATCGCCGCTGTCAGGCTGATTCCCGACGTCACGGAGATCGTTGTCGTCGATGATGGCTCGAGTGATGATACAGCGCAAAGGGCGGAAACTGCGGGAGCGGATGTGGTTCTTCGGCAGGAGAACCGGGGCAAAGGCGCGGCGTTACAGGCGGGATATCTTCTATCGACGGGCGAGATACTGCTGCTGCTCGACGCGGATCTGGGCGACTCGGCGAGCGAAGCCACACTGCTGCTGGAGCCAGTTGTCCGCGGCGCGGCGGGCATGACGATCGCGACGTTCCCGACGGGCGCAGGCAGAGGCGGCGGAGTCGGACTCGTCGTCAGATTGGCACGATGGGGGATTCGGTGGCTAACGGGCAGAACGATGACCGCGCCCCTCTCAGGTCAGCGCGCCCTGCGTCGTCAATTGATCGCGGATGTTGATGGATTTGCAGCAGGATGGGGAGCGGAGGTTGCGCTCACTGTCGGTGCGCTGCGAGCAAATTATCAGGTGCGAGAGGTGCCGACGTCCATGACACATCGCGTCACAGGGCGCAATTTGACGGGTATTCTGCATCGCGGATCGCAGTTCATTGCGGTCGCCAGGACGCTCTGGGATATACGCCATATCAAGGGTTCCAGCATGGCTTCCGAGGCGTCCTCGTCTGTACACACTTCCTGAACAACGCCATCGGGACCCAGCCCGAGCGGGCGGGTTTCGCAATTCCAGACCAGGCTTTCTCGCTCGATAACTGAGCAATTCCAGACTGGATACAAATTCGTATTTCGTATAAGGTTCGATAGAAATGGATGAGATCGGTGGCGATCCCGGCGCAGCGTTTCCGGGAGACGGTTTGCAGGGACTGTTCGATATTACCGATCGGCTGCTCGGCAAAATCGGGCAGCGCATCGGCTGGCTGGGGAAGCTCCGCTACGAAGGAATGCTGACTGCGAAGGGTCTCTTCCTCGGGCTGATCGGGTTGTTTCTGCTTCTCTTACTGCCCCCCGCTGTCGGCTGGCTGCTGCGCCGTTGTGGGCGTATAGAGGCTAATTTTCGTGGTGACCGCATCGTGCAGAGCTATGGCCTGGTGATCCTGCTCTGGGCGGGGAGCCTCTTCGCGCTGACGGGATACGTGTTTGCAGCGCGGCGCTCGGAAGCACTGCAGTGGCTTATTTTGACAGTCGGCTTCGGCGCGCTCGGTCTGATCGATGATACGTGGGGCGACAAAAAGATCAAAGGCCTGCGCGGGCATTTCGCTGCCCTGTTATACGAGCGCAAAGTCACGACAGGCTTCATGAAAGCAGTCGGTGGGGCAGGACTGGCATTCTATATTGCATACTGTGTCTATCCCGAAAGCGGTGGGCGAACTCTGCTCGCCGCCGCACTCATCACGCTGGGCGCCAACGCTGTCAACCTGCTCGACCTGCGCCCGGGGCGCGCCGGAGCGGCGTTTCTGCTGGCTGCCGTTGCGCTGTCTTTCAATTTCGTATATCAGGGTTCCGCAGGTGCGCCGCCGCTGCTGATAATTGTTATACCGACGCTGATCGTCTGGAACCGTGATGCGCAGGCCAAAGTGATGCTCGGTGACGTTGGCAGCAACCTCCTCGGCGCGAGCCTCGGTATGGCGACTGCGGCGCGATTCGTTCCGTTCACGTTCCAGATTTTTGCACTGCTGATACTGATCGCACTGCACCTGCTCGCCGAAAAGCTATCTCTCTCGGCCTTAATCGAGAACAACCGTTTCCTGAACCGCCTCGACCGCTTCACCGGCGTCCGCTGAGTGAAAATCCCTGATCTCCATTCACCGCGTACAACGGTTCGGGTATCAAGCGAAATATACGTTTCGAGCCGGGGTGTACATCCGCGAATCAGCGAAATTGATGCTCAGAGAGGAACCCTGCTTTATGACCATTTCGATACGGCGAGCGGAACGAGAAGATGTACCGACACTGCTGCGCTTGATAGAGGCACTGGCGGAATTCGAGAAGCTGCCTCCGCCGGATGTGGCAGCACAACAACGATTTGCTAAAGACGGCTGGCAGACAGACGAACGCCGGCCGCGCTTTACTGCCTGGCTCGCCGAAGTAAGTTCGGAAGCAGAGGAGGTAATAGACGAAGAGAAGTCAGCAAAGCAGGACAAGGCCGGAGAAGTCGAGGAAAAAGTAGAGCCTGAGAATTCGAGGGTGACACCTGTACGAGAGGCGGTGGCTTATGCGATCACGTTCGAAACCTACTCCTCGTTTCTCGCGCGACCGACTCTCTATCTTGAAGACTTATTCGTGCTGCCCGCATTCCGTCGTCAGTCGGTCGGCTCGGCGATGATGTCTCACCTAATCGCGGAGGCGCGTAGTTCCGGGTGTGGACGCGTCGAGTGGGTAGTTTTGGACTGGAACACCGACGCGCAGCAATTCTACCGGCGCCTCGGCGCGGCCCATCTGACAGAATGGCAAACCTACCGACTAGTGCTTTAGGCGCTAGCGAGAGGGATCCATGGGAGTCGTTTGTATGGTGACGCCGTTCGAGACGCATGTCACCGCGCCGTTTCGATCGGTGCGATAGACTGCGGCGCCGGAATCCTGAAGCCGTGCGACCACTTCGAGGCTCGGATGCTGATAGACATTATGCGCCCCGACGGAGATTATCGCTATTTTCGGGTGAATAGCAGTCAGGAAATCGGCATTCGTCGAAGTCCGGCTGCCGTGATGTCCGACTTTCAGTACGGTACAGCCTGCCAGCACACCGCTGTCTACGAGTTCCTGCTCCTCGACCGCCTCCGCATCACCGGTCATCACGAACGAGGTATGCTCATAATCCACACGTATGACGAGGCTGGCATCGTTGGGCAGCAGACCCATCTCCGCCGGTATCGGCGCAAGCACATGGATCCTCACCCCGTCGTGGCAGTCGATCTCCTGGCCGCGTTTCGCCGCCTGATAAGTAACCTGTCTATCATGAGCCTCCGTCAGATAGTGCGTAACGAGCGATGAGCCGGTCTCCTGTCCATTGTCCATCAGCAGCCCCGTCGAAATCTGATGCAGCAGCGTCTCAGCTCCTCCGATATGGTCCGCGTGCGGGTGCGTGAGCAGCAGCGCGTCGATGTGGTTGATGCCCTCCTGCTGCAGAAAGGGCGCGACGACGCGCTGACCGAGATCGTCTCCATTGTCTTGCCCAATATTGCCGGTATCGATGATCACCACTTTGCCGCTCGGCGTCTCGATCACCGCTGCATCCCCCTGACCCACATCCAGAAACGTGATTTTGAGTTCGTGCGGACGGTGCGGGATCAGTTCGACCCAGACGAGCATGAGCAGGCTTATGCCGATATAGAGACCGAGGAATTTTGTCACGGGAGAAGCGCTTCTCTTTTGCGCTGTCTTCATCCCAGAATTCATGCCCTCGCCTGAGGTCGCGAACGCGTCCTTTTCCTCTGGATTTTCAGTCGACTTTTTGCCCCCAGCCTCTGCTTTCTCTTGCTCCCGATTCGGTGCGACCGACTGCTGGCTCCAGCGCCAGGCAAGCGCCCATAAGACCGCATAGTAGAGCAACACCAGCGGCACAGGCGGCGCAACGGCGTTGAGGCTCGCGAATGGCAGCGCAGCCCAGTGACGGATAATCCAGAGGATATAGGCGAGCAGACCCTCCAGCAGCCAATCGAGTGGCAATGCGAGAAGCGGCGAGAATGCGCCAAGCAGGGCAGCGGTGAAACCGAGGGCGATGATCAGTAAGAGCGCCGGGACCGCCAGTGTATTCGCGTTGATGCCGACGAAAGAAACGGTGTGGAAGTAGTATGCGACAAGCGGAAACGCACCGATCTGCGCTGCGAGTGCAAGGAAGATACAGCCGGCGACGAGCTTAACACCGGCGCGTATCGGTTTCGCGCCTGGTCGATAGTCTGGATACCATTTTTCGGCGCGTGCGATTGCCTCCTTCGCGAGCGGCATCAGAAGCAAAATCGTCAGGACGATTGCGAATGACATCTGATAGCCGGGATCGAATAGATTGAATGGACTGAGCAGAAGCAGTATCAGCGCGGCGAGCGTGAGCGCGTTCGGCAGGTCCGGTTCGCGCTCCAATAACAGACCTATCAGATAGACGCTCGCCATCACAGCGGCGCGCACAACCGAGGGACGCCACCCTGCCATCACCGCGTAGATGAGCAGGATGCCGAACGAAGCGAGCAAAGTGGGACGCCTGGTAATTCGCAGGAGGCGCAGCAGCGCATTCAACAGTATGACGACCATACCGACGTGCAGACCGGCCGTTGCCAGCATATGCGTCGTTCCGGTGCGCTCGAATTCTAGCTTCAGGCTGGTGGGCAGGTCGCCGCGCTCGCCGAGCAAAATACCGTTCAGGACTTCCGCATGCTGCCGAGTATGCGCAGCGTACGAGCGGTGCAAAATGCTCCTGCGTACGTTGTATATCGACCTCAACAGCAGACTCCCGATACCGCCGCTTTGTTGTATTTGCCAGTCGTCCGTTTTTGTCGCTTTCAACGTCGCAAAGATTCCCCGCTGTGCAAGTGTTGCCCTGGAGTCGAATCCGCCTGGATTGCGCGGTCCTTCCGGCAGCGTCAGTCGCCCATAAATTCTCATGACATCGCCGTAATGGGGCGCTTCACGTAATGCCGAACCCGTTTCAGTTCGTGTGACAAATGTATTCGTGTTAATTCGATCGACTCTGCTACTCCGGGTTGAATTCCCGAACGTCTGTGTTCTCAGCGGCACACGAACCTCGATATTGCCGCCGATGTTTGCTTCCTTTACGCCTGATGTCGTACCTGCGGTGCCTACGTTTCCTGAGTCGAAGTTTCCGAAATCTACGCTCTGGACAGCAAGCGTGAATTTTGCCGTATCCGCCTTTTTCGATTCAGTGTCGGCCGTCTCGCCGCTATCGGACTGCACGACGCCTGTCACACGGACTGAAGCAGGAGCAATGTGGGATATATCGTTCGCGGGCAGGAGGGAGCAGGTGTAATACCGGGCGAAACCGAGCAGAAACATCCCCGATAGTATTGCGCCCGTACCCCAGATCGGTCGACGCGTAATCGCGAAAAGCAGAGTGAGAATGAGTAGAGAAACGAGAGCAACCCAGACGAGGGGAAATACGGTGGCGGCACTAAGAATGCCGAGCGCGAACGCGGCGGTCAGCGGCGGCAACGGGCGTTTTGTCAGCACAGAAGTTCCTTCCAGCGGGTAGACGACAGTTACAGGAACAGAATATCTTCAGACCCCAGTTGAAAAACGTACATCCGGTCCTCGAAGGCGGACTTCGCCACTCTAGACCGGGGCTTTAGCCCCGCGTGGTCAACAGTTCGAAAACGGGGCATCGACAAACTGCTGTTTAAGGCTGTTTTTCAGGTGCAGAGGCGACAAATCGGGCAGAGAGTGAAGTCGGTTTTGTGAGCGGCGGAGCAATGGAGGCAGAGTCGCCAGCCATGCTCGAGGCGCCAGTGGCGGAGGCGGAATTCGTTCGTCAGGCGTGTCGCGATCGCCTGCCGGGCGTGATCGTCGGAGATCGAAGCGAGGGATTCAAGGTGTTCATTCAGCTCATCGCGCTCGTCGTCCTCTAGCACGACCAGGGACAGTTCGCCAGGTGACGGCATGAGCGCCTCTTCAGGCACATCGTCGGGCGAGATACCCTGTGCGCGGAAGCGAATATCCGTGATACATCTGCCTCCCAGTATTCTGTTGAGCGACTCGATTAAATGGGGCTTGTGCATGGTCAGCTCGTGTGACCAGACGGAGCTTTTGGTGCGCACGATCAGCAGCCCATCGCGCACAGATTCTGCTTCGGAAGCGGCTGCTGCCTGCTCTCCAGCGATACGGGACCAGTAAGCGAGCGCGAGGCTCTCTCGGACTCTGTTTGCGGCTTCCATATCGCCGATCACGCTCTGCAGTAGACCTGAAAGCGGATTGCCGCCGCGCATCGAGGGGGGCGTATAAGCGACAGGGCGTTCGCCTGCACGCCACTCCTCTGCAGAGAGATTGGTTTTGCCACTCGAGCCAGCGGTCGGCTTATTGCGTGTCTGCCCCTGCGCGGGTTTCCGACGGCGGTTCAGCCGATTTACGGCGGCGTACGCCCATCGCTCGGGCTTCGGTTCCGGCGGAAGCGGCGGGTAGGCTGCCAGTATCCTGGGGAGCTTTTTCGACGGACTCGGTTGAATGGCTGGATTGGCTTGGCTCAGTGGATCTAGTTTCGATTGCTCCGGTTTCGACAGTTCCGATTTCAGTGGCGGGTTCTTCCACGCTTGTGCCGAACTCAACTGCGGATTCGCTCTTGATTCCTGCTTCGTCGACGCCGGCAGTTCGCTGTGGGTCGGCTGCTGCGATCCGGTTATCGACAATGGCGTACTGCTCCGCTCGCTGTTCTTCTCGTTCGACTGCCGCAGAGCCTGCTTGATTTCCGACACCGGATTCTTCATGCTCGGCGTATTTTTCTGTTCGATCTGTTGAGCCTTCTTTTCGATTTCCACCGGACGGTTCATCTGAAATTCCGACAGGCTGTTCGGGTGATTTTCCGATGGCGAGTGCACAAACGGATCTGGCGGGTTTGATTGGTCTGGCATCGGGGATTACGGTTCCTTCGACGACGCGAAAGGTCGCCGCTTCCGCCAGCGTCTCTTTCGGGAAGGAGCGCAGGCTGGTGCAGGTGATGAATGTCTGGCAGCGGCGCGTGATCCAGTGCAGCAGGTGCTTGCGACGTATATCGTCGAGATCGCTCATCACGTCGTCGAGCAGCATTACGGGCGTCTCACCGACATAGTCTTCGATCAGCCGAAACTCAGCCAGTTTCAGCGAAAGCGCCGCCGTCCGCTGCTGTCCCTGCGAGCCATAAAGCCGCGCTTCTACCCCGTTGATCAGGAAACTGAGATCGTCTCGCTGCGGTCCGATCAGAGTCGTGCCCCTGCGCGCCTCCTCCCTGCCAATGCCGGACAACGCCTGCTCGAACGCCGCTGCAATCGTCTGCGTGGCGCTGGGGGGCGATTCCGGGCGAGTCTGTCTGTCTGCTGAAAGTCGCGCATCGATGGATTCGCCTGCCACACTTTCAGTCCTCTTTTCCCGCCCGCTGTCTGCATCGCTATCGGGAACATTCGCAGCGGCTTCTGAAACGTAACGATCTTCCCGAGTCTCGCGAACGATTGCCATTTCGCCCTGTGCGGCATTTTCTCTATCGTTTTCGGACTCGTCTTTTGCTGAGTTTACTCCGATAATCGGGAGTGGAAAGCTCGGCACATAGCGTACTTCGAGCCCTTCACGCCCATCCGTCAGTTCACGGTGTATCTGGTCGGCGAGCGGCGCGAGACGTTCGATGTAAAAGCGGCGTTTCTCGAGTATCGGCGCGCCATGTATCACGAGCTGCTCATTCCAGGCGTCGAGTCCGACCTGCTCGGGCGGACGAGGGCGTTCGCGCAGCTCGCGCAGCAGCCGGTTACGCTGCTGGAGTGTGCGCTTGTAGTGCCCGAGATCATAGACGTAGCGCGGACTGATCTGCGAAATCTCTATGTTGAGATAGTGACGGCGGTCCGATGGCTCGCCCGTCACGATCCCGAGGTCGATCGAGCCGAAGAAAACGGCGTTGAACTGACCGAGCAGATCGACGACCCGCGCCCGCTTCATCCCGTTGACCCGCACCGATTTCTTGTCGCCCTGATAGACGCTGACCTGGAGATCGACGTCGCCTTCACGCTCGCGCTCGACCTCGGCGGTGACGTTCGCCATTTCACAATCGCGCAGGATCAGTTCCGATTCGCGGCTGGCGCGCAGGGAGCGTGTCGTCGCGAGCAGGGAGAGAGCTTCGAGGATATTGCTTTTGCCCTGTGCGTTTTCTCCATAGAGGATGTTCAGTCCCGCGCCGGGCGTGAAGTCCAGTTCGGCATAGTTGCGAAAGCTATTGAGTTGCAGTTGGCGAACGCGCATGGAAGCCCCGAACCTCATTTTTGTTGTGCTGTACCGTGTTCTCTGCCGTTCGCATGTACCAACTGTCCACGCAGCTGCAAAACCGGAAACTCGTCCTGCAAGTCTATCACAAAATGCGGCCTTTGCCAATCGCTCTGCCAACTCGCTATGGCGGATGCAGAGCGTCGACGTGAGTTTTCAACAATTTGTCAACAGTTTCAACAATCCAGATGTCCAGTGAATTCCCACTGCATACGCACCGATTTTTCTACCCTCGGTTCGACATTCTCTCGATTCTCAATTGTACTTTTCGAAGTGACCCGAATCTCGACCCGAGTGCGTTTGTATTTAAAAGAATCTAAAATAACACTTATATATAAGATTCTTGTAATGCTTATTATTATCCTGTTGAAAAGACTCAAAACTAGGGGCATAGTAGACGTATGAATCTCATTCGAAGACTCAATTGAATCGAGACTCTCATCGACTCTGTGAGACTCCGACTCTTATTGATAACGCACGTGAGTCTACATTTGTCTCAACTACTAGACCCATAGTTATTAACAATTTGCCTGAATCATTGTTAATAACTCTGTTGAAAACTGCCGAGTTATTAACAATTTGCTGTTGACAGATTCGTTGACAACGAGTTATGAGTCCTAAGACTCAAAACTAGGGGCATAGTTATGAGTCCATTGTTAATAACTATGCCCCTAGTAGTTAAAAGATGCCCGATTGGTATAAGTTTTGTACGGAATCATGTACCAAATCTACCCTCTCGCGACCGCTTAGCCCCGAATCAATTGTTAACAACTATGCCCCTAGTAGTCGAATCGCCTCGAATCAGTGTGCAAATAGAGACTCTAATTTGACTCCTTTTTCCTGGTGATTCTTGCTTTTGCAGGCATAAAACCATCTCTACAAACCCCGCACGGTCTACCGAATCACGACCCGCTTCTGCCCCGTGCATCGAATTCGCTGAGCATCAAATGTGGCGCCTGACATCGCCATGCGTCGGTAATCAACTCTGCCAGCTCATCCACATCCACCTCTGAAAGTCGAACCAGAACCGCTGGAAAGCCATTGTAATGGGGCTCGATGAAGAACTTCGTAGGGCCGGCGGAGAGCAGCATGGTTTTTTCCGCTTCGGCGGCGACACGCAGCGCAATCACATCGGCACATGGGACTCGCGGCTTTTTCGGCACAATACGTTCCTGCCAGACCCAGGCGAAACCCTTGCGCTTACCTCGATTCATCACCGCGAATGCAAACCCCGTCTCCTCCTGAACCGTGTCCGGCAGCGATAACGCCAGGCGGCGAACATCCTCCTGAGAAGCATTTCTATTCTCCTTCAGGATTTTTTGGGTTTGTAATTGGTCGACTTCTTGACAATTAAGGAGGGTGCAGCAATATCTGCACGACGAGGATTTTGAGTTCGACGTACTATCAATGCACGCATACGCTGGCAGGCGAGAGGGGCACGATCAGTGCCGGAATCAAAAGAAATACGTACGTCGAGGAGATCATATGCCGGTAGATTTCATACTATTTCGTCCCAGACTTGGCCGCGTCCGTCGAAACTGAGGCGGAATAGATTCAGCACATCCCGCCCAAGAACGCCGTAGTTGGCTTCCGTCAGCAGATATTCGCCTGCCACCTGCCTGCCTAAAAATTCCAGCGTGACAGGAACCAGTATCGCCGGAGACGTTGTGCCATCAAATCCAACAAGTGAGTATCCTGTCGGCTCCAATGTCGCTTCGTCAATGTCCAGATAGGGAAGTATGGCACGAGGGATCAGGGTTGCGTCGGCTCCGGTGTCTATAAGCAGGGGAACCCCAATAACGCTTTTGCCCGCGAGCGGATTCCTGATGATGACCCGCGCAACAGGAGCTGGCGGTGAGGCAAAAGCGGTATCATAATTCGGCACAAGCATCCTCAACTACGGTTTTGACGAGTCGCTTCGCAAGACCATCTGCTGTGATACGAATCGAGGGGAAGCGCAGCGCAGTGGCGGACAGGTCAGCGATTTCCGGCGCAATCTGTGAATAAATCGTAGTTTGCTCCGGCACAACGACATATACTCTGGTATGCGCGGGAAGGCGAACCGCGTCGGCGAACCGGACGCTGCCATCGGCATCGGTAAAGGCTTCGTAAGTTTGTACAGACATCGCAATCGCTCCAGTTCGCTGCGGGTCATTGGGACTCTCAGGGGCGCATCGTTCTCGTAACCGTCGTTTTCCGAAGTATACCATGACAGGCGCTGTCGTTGCCGCGAATGCGAAGCCCTTCTCTCCCGCGACCGTGTCGGGAAGCAATAATGCCAGGCGGCGAACATCCTCCAGAGAAGCCATTTTAACTCTCCTTTTCTGACGACGCAGCAAGAAGCAACCCTGCAAAACCTGGAAATCATGTTTTTCTGGCGCGTAAAATAGAGACAGTGAAAATTGTGGCAGTGGCGAAGCGGGCTTATGTGCCGAGGCGGCGCATCATCTGCACAACGAGGGTTTTGAGTTCGACGTCCAGTTCCATCAGGGCACGGATACGCTGGCAGGCATAGATCGCGGTCGCGTGATCGCGACCGCCGAACGCCGCGCCGGTGATCGTCGTGTTGATTTCGGAGAGGAGCTCGCGGGAGATATACATCGCGACCTGACGCGCGAGCGAGACGTCCTTGGTGCGGTTGGGACCTTTGATTGCGATTGACGTGGTGCCGAACTGTGCGGCGACCATTTCGATGATTTCGTCGATCGTTATGCGTCGATAGCGGATCGGCTTTTCGATGAAGTATTCGCTGAGGACGCCCTGCGCGAGTTCGGCGGTTGCGGGGGCGTTGTGGATCGAGGAGTAGGCGATGAGTTTCGTCAGCGCGCCTTCGAGAGCTCGGATGTTGGACTGGATTGCGCTGGCGATATAGTCGAGAACGTCGTCGCTGACGGCGTACTGTTCGCGCTGACGGCACTGCTGGAGGATCGCAATGCGTGTCTCGAGCTCCGGTGCGCCGATGTCGGCGATCAGCCCGCTCTGGAAGCGTGAGCGCAGCCGCTCGTCCATCGTATTGAGTTCGCGGGGGCTGCGGTCGCTGGCGATGACGATCTGCTTGCCGGACTGATAGAGCGAGTTGAAAGTATGGAAGAACTCTTCCTTCGTGTGCTCTTTTCCGGCGATGAACTGGACATCGTCGACGAGCCAGACATCGACTTCGCGGTACTGGCGGCGGAAGTTTTCGGTAGCGTGCTCGCGCAGAGCCGTGATGTAATGCTGAGCGAAATATTCGCCGGAGACGTAGGCGATGCGAAGGCTCGCGTCCGCCTTCCGCAGGGAATGGGCAATGCCCTGCAGGAGGTGCGTTTTGCCGAGTCCGGGACCGCCATACAGGAAAAGGGGATTGTAGGTTGTGCCGGGCTGGCTTGCAACGCCAGTTGCGCCCGCGTGCGCCAGTCGATTTGAGCGACCCACGAGAAAGTTGTCGAATGAGTAGCGATCGATCAGCGGCAGGCTCGGTATCGCGGTCGGCTCCGGCGCTGGCTTCGCCTCGACTTTGCGAGCGCCATTCGTACGCGTCGTCGCGCTGGGCTTATTGATGCGTGCGGACGAGCGTGTCAGCGTTGGCGGCGCGGCAGAACCGCCCGTTGCTGCGGAGACAGAATATGCCTCTGAGGAGCTCGTCGCCCCCGCCTGGATTATCTGGTCGTCTTCGAGTCCGGTTTCGAGCGGCAGGGCAGGCTGCAGCGCCTCGGCGGCGCTAACGGCAGGATCGGGTTTGCGGGCGGGGGAGGCGGGTTCGGCCGGACGCTGTTCACGTCCGACGACGACGAACTGCAGCTGCAGCCCCGTGGTATCTAAATGGAACTCGAGCGCACTCCGAATCGAGTTGCTATGATTCTTTTCGAGGCGTTCACGTGCGTAGGATGAAGCGATCCCGAAAGTGACAATATTGCCATTATAAGACAGTGGCTGCAGCGTGCGCAAATACGTCTCGAAGGCGACCGTGCTGACCTTGGTTGCCAGCAGGTGCAGCGATAGCTCCCAGGCGCGGCGCAGCGCAGCACTACGATCCTCCTCCCCGAATTCGAGTTGTCCGCTCACCGCGCACCTCCGGCGTCCGTCCGCTTGCCCGACGCGCTTACGGCTGTGCCGGAGGCGTCGGATTGCGGCTGCTCTTAGGTTCCCGTACGGACGGCGCGGCGCGCGGAAGCAGTTGCGTCAGCGTGGTTTCGAAAGGTCTGCGGAGTCGTCGGGACTGCCGTGATTATAGCAAATCCCACGGCGAATCGCAAGGAGAATCTGCGCTGAATCGCCGACTCCGAGAGAGTTTTTTTTGTCTACGCAAAACCGTATCATGATATTCTTCTGTACGTTCTCAAATGCCGGTGAACGCTAGATATAGGGGCGCTGACAACCAGTAGCAACAGGTTTAGATAGCGTCAGCAACCTCCGCCCGATAGCGGCAACTCATCAGAACAGGCAGAAGACGGCTTCAACTGTCGGAGTCTGCAGAGTAGTGACGCTGGCTTCGTGGCAGCGCTCAGTAAGCGGATTCGGCGTGATTAGACGGTCGATTAGCGCAGGCGTTGTGCAGCGCTATCTAAGCTGTGCAAGGTCAGGCAGAAGGAGACGGTGGCGTTGTGCAACTGTTGCGTATGGAACCAACTCCCATCGAACCGAAAATCACTGACGAACTGAACACCACCGACGAGCCAGAGCTGACCGAGGCGGAGATCGACGCGCTCCTGGCGCGTCTGCCGAAGCAATATACGTATCCGAAACTACTGCTGCGTGCGTCTCCATTGATCCTTGGATGCATGGTTGTTGTTTGGCTGCCTGCGACTTTGCTGAGTCTACTATTCCACTGGGAAACCCTGATGCGGGCATTGTGGCAACTACCATTTTTGGCAGGGTGCGCTTTTATAAATCCCGTGGTCAAAATGCTGGTAACGCATCGTGAACGATCGACAATCATGAGAAGACTCGTTCGTCGGAATCCTTATGAGGTCGTCTGCTACTGTCTCGATGTGTTGAATTTGACCGATGGCACGGTTTCGCCGGAAGTCGCTGCTATTCTAGTGTGTTTTCTGCCCCTTCTAAATCTGGAAGAGAGCCACGAACTCACTGAGAGGCATCGTTATCGGCTGAACTTTCTTTTGAGGCAAAAGGAACCGCAGTTGGTCTCTGCCGCACTCCATGTGATTGCGGTAATCGGGGATAAGAGCGCGATTTCGTCCGTCGAGAGTCTAATAAATCCTAAGCTGATAGATATGATCAAGTGCAGGGACGCCGAGGTTCTTGTCACCGCACAAAAATGTCTCGTCATTATGCGAGAGCGTAATGCTCTCTTGACCGACAGTTCTGTTCTGCTTCGCGCGTCCCAGCCCAAGACTTACCGTGAGGAGCTACTGCGTGCCGCCGCGCCTGTACCGGAAACCCGTCCTCAGGAACTGCTCCTCCCCTCCGCCTCCGACACTCAGAAAATCGTCCTCTAATCGGGCTCTGTAAACGTTTCAGGCTTCTTCTGCCTAACACTCTCCGCTACATTCTTCGTCGCTTCTCACACCCTGCATCAGCCCAATTCTCTATTCAATTCTCTAGCTTCAACCCCCGATTCGACTGCGAATTCCTCGAAATGTAAAATCCTGCAAAAGCCTGTTATCAGGTGTATACTATAGGTGACAATAGTAGAAAAAGAGCGGAAGTTAAAGCATCCCGCGTCAATTGCATCCGACAAGCATCTTTGAGTTCATAGCAAGATTTCTGCAGCAGGTTCCCCACAGGGGAGAAACGAAGGGCATCGATGTCCATATTCGTCGTATTGATGGTCGCCGGTCTGTTCGGTATGGCGCTGATGGCGATACCGGGCTTGAACCGACATGGCCATGCGGGAATTGCCGGACACGCGCATGTCGGCGGGCATATCGCTGGCGCGCACTCAACAGGACTTGCGGCGCACGCGGGACACGCCAGCGCAGCCGCAGCCCATGCCGCTGGACAGGCGGGAGCAGCGTCGAATAATGCGAACGCTGGCAGCTCCCTGCTGAATGGACTGAACTACAGCCTGTTTCGCCTCCTGCAGCCGCGCGTTCTCTTTAGCCTGATGGCGCTTTATGGTGCGTTTGGATACGGCATCGTCGGTACGCACCTGCTGACACCGAAACTGGCGGCACTGGCAGCAATACTGCCGGCGCTGCTTTTCGAGCGGTTCGCAGTCACCCCACTATGGAATATGCTGCTCGGTTTCCAGGGCAAACCATGCTCGCCAATGTCGGACCTGACGATGCACGAGGCGCAGGCGGTGACACCGTTCCGCAATGGCAAGGGCATCGTTCAGGTCGTACGCGATGGACGCGCTGTCCAGCTGAGCGCGCGGCTCTCTGAAACGCAGAAGATGATGCCAGTGCGTGTCGGCGACTGTCTCCGTATCGAGGAAGTGGATGGCGAGCAGGAGCGTGTCACTGTCTCGCTGCATTAACAGATATCATCAATAGAGTGCACAGGGTGGCTTCCGAGCCGAAAGCGATTTTGAAGCGCAGCACGAGCATCCTTCGTATTAATTGTGTAGCCGTCGCTACAAGATGAAAAGAGAGCCACTGTCGACTAGACAGGCAATCGTTCGCGAGACGCAATGAAGCGTTTGCGCTGTGTGACTTGAAAGAAGGAAATGCGAATGGAAATCTTAATTGCACTGGGCGTGATTTTCGGGGTGCTGGTGTTCACCGCGCTGATCGTCACGACCTTTCTGCGTAGCGTCGATGCCGGAGAGATACTGCTCGTCAACTGGTGGAAAGCGGGCGGACTGCGTATCTTTCGCGGACCGACCAAAGCTTTCGTTGTGCCGCTCTTCACCCAGAGCCGCGCGATTCCGGCGCAGGCGATCAATGTCGATATCGAGATTACCGACCAGACCGCCGACATCGATGTGAACGGGCGCCCCGCGCCCGTCAAGGTGACCGTCAAAGCATCGGCGATCGTCAGCGTCGGCGAAGACGACTCGATGGTCAATACCGCCGCCAACAAGTTTTTCTCTAAATCGCCGTCCGAGCAGCTCTCGACGCTGACAGATGTGCTGTCGTCCGCCGGACGCCGCGCAATCAACCTGCTCAAGCACGATCAGTTGTTCAATGCGCGCACGGCGACTACGGCGCCCGCTGGAACCGCGCTCGTCGCTCCCTCCAGTCTGGGAGGCATCAATGCACTCGTACAGGCAGACGACGACGAACTCGCCGTGATCATCAAAGACGCCTGCTCGCGCGAACTGCTCGACCTCGGCTTAACCTTCAACAGCCTCAATATCAAGGCAGTGTTGAGTGAGGTGGCCGAAGCGCGCCGTCGCGAATCCGCCGCCCGTGCCAAAGCCAGCGCGGATGTAGTGCAGGCTCAGGAAGAGCAGCGTGCCCGTATCGCACAACTCGAAGCGCAGCAGAAAGTCAACGATCAGGAGCGCGCCCTGAACATGCAGATCGCCTCGAACGGCGCATCGATTGCCCGTGCCGAAGCCGAAAAGCAGGCGGCTGTACGCGGTCAGCGTGAGGCGGAACTCGCCGCGAACCAGATCACACAGGCGCGTGCCGATGCCGAGCAGAACTTCATTCAGCAGGAGGCAGAGGGACGTGCACAGGCATCGCGTATCCGTCTTATCGCTGAAGCCGAAGCGGATGCGATCCGCAACAAAGCTGAAGCGCTGATGGCGTCCGGTCAGGCATATCTCGACCTGCGACGTCTGGAACTGGCGCCTGCATTGACGCGCGAAGTCGCGGCGGCGCTCGCCAACGGACAGTTCGTCAACTTTGGTTCGCTCGGCGAGGGTGGCCACAGCGCGGCTGCCTCGGGTTCTGAGGATGTCCTGCGGGTCGTACAGACGCTGATGGCGGCGCAGGTGATCACCGGCGGCAAGGTCAACAGTAATAACAATGGCGGTAACGGGAATGGAAACGTCCGCCAGAACAATCTGTTGACCAACGAGTCCGAGTTCGAGCCGGAGAAGGTGCTGGTTCCGCGCCAGATCGCTCCGCAGAATCAGCAGCCACAGCCGCCGCTTCTGCCAAACGCAACAGCCAAGCCACGTACACGGTAGTCTGACCTTACTATTCTGTCGGCAGCCCTTTCTCCTCTCGCATGTCGAGCGTTTCGATCTGCAAATCGAGGGGAAAGGGCATCGCTTTGTGGGGACGGTGAAATAATTAACGGTTGATATCCGCCAGAATTATGTCGGGGTGATTGGTTTAACTGAGAGGAATCGCATGAAGTTTTACTTCCCGACACGCTGGCTGATATGGCTTATAATTATTTTTAGTTTTCTCATTTTCAATCTTCCGTACACTATCGTACGGCTGTGGCTGAGCGGCTGGCGACTGCTCGTGAAGCGCTATCGGTACCGTGGTCCCGCCGTCGAGCCGGAAAAAGAGATGGTGATGGCTTTTATCGGCGGTATTGGCTTCGGCGCAGAGATGAATGTCAACTGGCTCGATGAGGGACTGTACCTGCGCCGGGCGCACTCGATCTGGTCGTTCCTTTTTCCTCCAATACTGATACCCTGGAGCGCGATTCAGCGCTCCGAATGCCCGTTCGAATACTTCGATGCGCTGCTGGTCGAAGTGGATGATGAGGAGATATTGATCCGTCTGCCGCTCTCGACAACGGAAAATTTCATTGAACGCCTGCCGGGTAAAATTGCGGTTTGGGAAGGCGAAGCGCGCAATAATGTGATACCGACGCTCCAGCGAGCGGCAGCCAGAATTCGCGGCGGCTCGCGCGAGAACAGTTCATAGCCCGTTATGCCGGAACGAATTGAGCATCGAACCGGTATTGACACCAGAGTATTGAAACGAGAATCGAAACCTATGGAAAATCTGATTGGATTGACGAATGAAGAGCTGGCAGCGGTCGCGGTGCAAGCCGGACAGCCTGCCTATCGGGGCAAACAGCTCGCGGGCTGGATCTATCGGCAGGGGGCAGCAAGCCTCGATGAGATGACCGATCTGCCACGCGCGCTCCGCGAAAGCCTTGCCAATACACACACTGTCGGCCTGCCGACCGTCGCGCACAAAGATGTCTCGGAGGACGAGACCGTCAAATATCTGATGCAGCAGGCGGACGGATTAACGATCGAGAGCGTCTATCTGCCCTATCCCGAGCGCGTTTCGGTCTGCCTTTCAACGCAGATCGGCTGTCCCGCGGGCTGCACCTTCTGCGCGACCGCGAAGGGTGGGCTGGCACGCAATCTAACGGCGGGCGAGATCGTCGGGCAGTTTCTACAGATGCAGCGCGAGAGCGAACGCCGCATTTCACATGCCGTCTATATGGGGATGGGCGAGCCGCTGTGGAACTACGAAGCCGTGATCAAGAGCCTGCGGCTGCTCGGAACCGAGGTCGGGATTTCACTGCGGAACCTGACCGTTTCGACCGTCGGAGTCGTGCCGGGGATCCGCGCGCTCGCCAAAGAAGATATGCCGGTGACGCTCGCACTGTCGCTCCACGCGCCGGATGACGAATTGCGCGAAACGCTGATTCCGACAGCGCGGAAATGGAAACTCGACGAGATTCTCGACGCCTGCTCCGAGTATGTGCGGAACACGCATCGCGACATGACCTTCGAGTATCTGCTCATCGGCGGCATCAACGATCGCCCCGAACACGCCCGCGCACTCGCAGCACTTCTCAAACGTAAGAAACTTCCTGGCAATGTCAACCTCATACCGTTCAACTATGTCGAGACCGAGGAGGGTTTCAAGCGTCCGACTCGCGAAAGCATTACGCGTTTCCGGTCTGAACTGGAGAAGGCAGGGCGGATCGCCACACAGCGCATGACGCGTGGTCACGCGATCGCCGCCGCCTGTGGTCAGTTACGGCGGAGCCTCGAGCAATCCACGCCGCGACAGGTAAAAGCAGTCTCAGGTGATATTTTGACGCTGACGCCGCGCTAGTTCAACTCGCATAGGCGGATTGGAAGTTCCATTGGACAGATCAGCCCTCACCCCCCGACCCCCTTATCCTTACCATTCGTACCTCATCAGGGCGAGGGGGAGACCGTGGGCAGGGAAACAGTGGGCACGGATTCCCCTCGGTCGGTAGAGGTCTAAGATTACGGTACTCTGGTTGCCCCTCTGCCTGAGGAGCCTGCGACTGGCAGGGAGAGGAGTTGGAGTGAGGGCTGAAGCGGGACGGGCCATGTTTAGCAGCAGGCGGATTGTGGGTCGGGGTGGAATGAAAGCAATGGTCGAACAAAAGCTATGATAAGAAGAAACACCGGTGTACGTCTGCCGCTCGGTATACTGTGTGCGCTCGCAGTGAACGGGTGCGGAATCCCTGGCACTGCAACGGCAACACGTCGCCCGTCTGCCGCCGTGCCGTCGAAAAAGTCCGAGAACGCGCCTGCGCAGTTGCCTGGCGCACTGACCGGAACCGGCTGGCACATACCGCTTTATGTACGTGATCCCAAAAATCCCAGTGGTCCGCTGCTGCCGGTTATGATCACCGATGCGGACACAGGTGCGATGACTACCGCTGACAACCACGGTGAGACGGAGGTAAAGGCGCAGCTGCACGGCGTCAAAGCGCACCTCTTCCATGATGGGAAACCTTCTGCCGAGATTTCTGCGCCTCACGTTACGACCAATCAGCGTACGCGAGTCTTGGTCGCGACCGGTGGGGTCACGATACGCTCCGTAAACCAGAAAACGGACGTTACGATTACCGCCGATAAAGTCGTCTGGGATACGCACACGACGAAGGTCGTCGCAACTGGTTCCCCCCACATCTTCGAGAAAAAAAATGGCGTTCTCGAAAAGGATACGACAATAGCGCATCGTGTCATCTACTATACCGATACCGGTGCGACAGATGCGAACTGACTAACGCTCCAGAAGGACAAACCATGCTTCGTTTGAATTGCAATCCCAGCGCAATACTGCTCCTGTTAGCCGCCGCATTCCAGGTTAGCGCGCTGCCCTCAGCAAACGCGCAAACTGTCCCCATAGCGAAGCAGAACGCGAAAACATCTAATCATACCCAGTTCGGGGACGTGACGATTTCAGAATGGAAGGGCTTCAAGGGTAACATTCTCAACCTTGCGAACGGACATTTTATCGGTCCTAATATTATAGTTGAAACGACGGACAAAACTCGACGCATTCGAATGCGTATCCTGGCTAACGATATCGCGGGAAGCTATAAGAAAGACAAAGCATCGGTCGAGATAAGCGGCAACCTGCGCTATACGATTACCGAAACGACGAAGACCGGCGATCGCGTGCTGAACGGTACGGCCAGTCGTGCCGTCTACGATCAGGAGCCGCAGCGGTTGCGGCTGCTCGGAGGTGTGCGTGCGACGCTCGCCGATCCAACGCAGTTCGACAAACCGGCGACCGTTCACGCCGGAAATGCGACTATCTATACCGGCGGCAAATCAATGCGTTATACGCTGGCAGGTGCGCCGAACGCCAACGATGTCGTTGTGAGTCAGCGTGGGAAGCCGCGAACTGTAAAAGGCGTCGTCGAGCCGCCGCATACCACGACACTGCACGTTTACAATTACGACAGCGCTGAGTTCACAGTCGGGCAGTCGGCAAGCTTCAATGGCGCCGGAACGACCGCCGATGCCGCCGATCTGGAAGCAAAAACAACCGGCTCACTTCGCGCCCCGCATATCGAAGCATCATTTGCCGGCAGTTCCGCAGGCAGTTCTCAGGAGGGCAAACTGCAAAAGGCTTCTGCCAGCGGGGGCGTTCACTATACGGCACAGAGCCCCGGAGTGCGCGGCAGTACGCAAAAACTAGCAGGTACGAGTCTGACTGCCAGCTATGATCTTGCGCAGAACCGGGTCGTGCTCGATGGCGGCGTCGAAGCTGACATTACGGATACCGACGCGCTGAAAAGCCCGGCGCATATCAGCGTCGGCAAGCTCTCCGTACTGATGAAGAAATCGCCTCAGTACTCGATCTCCGGCTCGGCACAGCGCACGAAGATCGTTTTCACGCCCAAGCCCGGAAAAAAGAAACCGATAACCGATCTGCAGGGTGTGAACACTCCTACGGTAAATCCGAATCCGGGGGCAGGAGCCAACGCGGCGGGCGATCAAGACAAAAAAGTGATTGCGCCACCGTTTGGACTGGGCACGATCACGATCTCAGGATTTAGCAGCGGTATCTATGAGCCGGGGAAAACCGCCACTCTTGAAGGATCGGCAACGACTTTCGCCTCAAGCGATAAAACCACTCGCTCGACTACAGAACTCAAAGCCGAGAAGATTGTCGGGGCTTTTTCAGAACAGGGCGAGTTGGAAACGACGACGGCCACAAAAAACGTACACTACGCGCTTTCACAGCCTTCTCCATCAGGCAAAGTCCTTCAGGCGATCACTGGAACTGGCATCTCGGTAGTATTCTCGAATAGCGAGAAGAGCCAGCAGGTCATCGTTACCGGTCCTTATCGTGCCGATGTCACCGACCCTGAAACATTGGAAGGTCCCCTGCATATAAATGCTTCCGACGCGAGTGACAGTTTTACTTTCAACCTGACGACCAAAGACTTCCACCCGCAAAGTCCCAATGGGACAACAGTGATCGACTTCAAATCACGCGAATCGGCGATCATACCCAAAGCAGGCGTGAAGGGTACGCTACCGGGTAAGAATAGCAATACCAGAGCGAAAAATCCCAATAAGAAATCGACCGCGCCTGGGAAATAGAAGAGACCTCACCCCATTCTCCCTCTCCTCTCCGTTCGTTCCTCACTAAGAGAGGGAAAGAAGCAGGGCATTGTCTCTCCCTCCTTTTCTTTTATTCGAAGGAGAGGGGAGGCAGAGGAGACCAGATCCCCAGTCGGTCTCAGTCCGCGCAGGCGGACTTCGCAATTCCAGACCGGGACTTCAGTCCCGTGTCTCAGGGTTGAGACCAGGGCTGTTCCGACGGGCGAACATAACAAATTATGCAGGAAACATACTCCGAAATCATCGCCGAAGACCTTCTCAAGTCCTATCGACGAAAAGCGGTCGTCAATGGGATCAGCCTCAACGTCAAGCAGGGCGAAGTCGTCGGGCTGCTCGGTCCCAACGGCGCGGGCAAAACTACGACTTTCTATATGATCGTCGGGCTCGTCAAGCCGCAACGCGGCAGAGTCCGACTCGATGGGCAGGACATCACGCGCCTGCCAATGTACAAACGCGCCCGCGCAGGCATCAGCTACCTGCCGCAGGAGGCGTCCGTCTTCCGCAACCTGACCGTCGAGGAGAACCTGCACCTCGTCCTTCAGATGCAGGGGCTTTCGAAAAAAGATTACCGCGAACGCGCCGATCATCTGATGGAAGACCTGCATATCACTCACAAGCGCCATGAATACGGCTCGCGTCTGTCGGGCGGTGAGCGGCGGCGTGTCGAGATCGCTCGCGCGCTGGCCGCCGATCCCAAGTTCATTCTCCTCGACGAGCCCTTTACCGGCGTCGATCCGAAAGCGATTGAAGATATCGAAGACATCATTATTCGGCTCACACAGTCGGACGCCAAAATCGGCATTCTGATCACCGATCACAATGTCGAAGCGATGCTGCGGATCGCCGAACGCCTCTATATCGTTGTGGACGGGCAGATCAAGGTCGAGGGACTTTCTAAAGACCTGCGCGGCAATGCGGAGGCGCGTTCCGCTTACTTCGGCGAACGCTCCGTACAGACACGGGACTATGCCCGCGAGGCGCGAGAAGCTGCCGAAGAAGAACTGCGGCAAGCGAGCGGAATCTACGACGACATCGAAGATATTGCCAGTGAAGATACCCTGGCAGACGCGCGCCACAACCCCGGGCGTGTCTCGATATCTGTTTCCATCCCGCATTCGACCCCCGCTCCGCATTCGACACAAAAAACAGCTGCAAGCGCAAGTCAGCATGTCCATGGTATTGAACAAGAGAATGATCGGGAACCAAACAATAAAAATTACGTAAAAGAGAATCCTGCTTCTCATCCTGACTCTGTTGATACAGACTCTGTCGAAAATACGTCCACCAAAAATCATCCGGGAGACGACGAATGAAACTGATCGATAAACTCGTCTTCAAGGACCTGATTGGACCGTTTCTGTTCGGGTTGATGACCTTCATGATACTGGTCTTCACGGCAGGGTTTCTGTTTCAAGCGACGGATATGCTCGTCAAGGGCATTCCTTTGATACTTGTGCTGAAGTTCATACTCTACGCGCTGCCGAGTATCGTGACGCAGACGTTTCCGATGGCGATGCTGCTCGCCGCGCTCATGGGGTTGGGACGGCTCTCTTCGGATCGTGAGGCGGTTGCGATTTTCGCCGCCGGAGTCAGTTTTCCGCGCGCCGCGCGCGGCGTACTGCTGATGGGAGTCGTCGTCAGCGGCATCGCCTATCTCTGGAACGAAACCGTCGTGCCGCCCGCGACGACCGCGATGTGGAACCTGAAACAGGACGCGATGTCGCAGGTCGGCAAGTCCGACCGACCGCTCTCGTATTCGGTGATGGGCAAAGACGGCATGACCGTCGAGGAGTTCGTCAAAATCGACAATGGGTATGACGCGCCGACGCACACGATACGCGGCGTAACGATCCTGAAGTTCAGCACGACAGGAGCGCATCGCGGGCAGACACTCGCCGAAATCTACTGTGATCACGCGGTCGTTGCCGATCAGCGCGGGCTGAACTGGACCTACTACGATCCAACGATAACGGTCAAAGCATGGGATGCGAAGACGGGTTTTCAGGAGCCCAACAATCCGATTCACACCGACATACTGCAGACGCTGCCGAACGGCGCGACGGTCGGCAAGACCTTTAATGAGGTTGTCAATTCCGAAGTTACCGACTCTAATCGTAAGAGTTTCCGACAACTGCGCGCCGATATAATCGCGGACCGCGCCAAGGGTCATGATGCCGAGGCGATGAGTAAAGAGGTCGATCTATACGGGAAGCTCGCGCTGCCGCTGGCGAGCGTGATCTTCGGGATCGTCGGCGCCGCTCTGGGGCTGAACACGCAGCGTGGCGGCAGCAAAGCGGTCGGGTTCGGTATGGCGATTTTTATCGTTTTCCTCTACTGGGTGTTCTATCATGCGATGTTCGTCGCCGGTAGCAAGGGCGCGCTGCCCCCGATGCTGGCGAGTTTTGCGGCAGATATCGTCGGCGCACTGGTCGGCATCGTGCTGGCGGTGCGCGCATCCCGCTAATTCCGGGGATTTTTCGAGGCAAGAGTGAGGCTAGAGTTATGCTTCTGACACTGTTTTTAATCGTCGTAATGGTCGGTCTCGGCGCGTTCATCGCCTACTACGGCGACCTGCAGGGGCGTCGCTGGGGCAAGAAGCGCATCTCGAAGTTCGGGCTACGCCCGAAGCACACCGCGATTCTGATCACGAGTCTGACCGGCGCAACGATCTCACTGCTGAGTATTGCGCTGGTGCTGATCATCGTGCCGCCAGTGCGTGATGTCGTGCTGCACGGTGAACGCGCGATCGAGCAGAACAAAAAGATTTTGACGGATACTGTGATCGCTCGCAAGCAGAGTGAGGCGGAGCAGCGTAATCTCACAAAAAAAATCGGGGATAAACAAGCAGAACTGGATCTTTTGAATCCACGATTGGCAGCGACAAACGCGCAGTTATTGGCGACTGAGGCACTCTTCGTCACAACAAAGAAGCAATTCGAGCAAAAGCAATCTGAGGTTGCTAGCCTCAACGCACAGGCACAAAAACTAAACGCACAAAAGGTTCTCCTGAGTAGGCAAATCCGAGAGCTTAATCAACAGAACAGCGACCTCAGCGTACAGAACGGTTTGCAAACTGTAATAAACAAAGAGCTGGCAAAGCAGAATGTCGGACTAGAGCAAGAGAACCTTATACTGGCAAAAACAAACCACGACTTGGGCGTGCAGAACGTGGACCTGACCACAGAGAAGCAGCAGCTTACCACAAGCAACGCAAAGTTGACAGAGGCGAATACCGTTCTGAAAAGCAAAAGCGAGGCATATACTCGCATCAATGCCTTGCTGGAGGGAGACATCGAGCGTGGGAAGCTTCAGCTGGCGCGCCTCGTTCTTGACAACGCCGACCTCGAAAAACGAACCAAGACTCAGCAGACGACCCTTAACACGCTCTACACGAGCGCGGTCACGGCAGGTCGCAACTTCACGGAGATGTACAATGCCCTGCGGCAGGGCGAGATTAGCGTGCGGGTCAGTTCCGAAATGTCCCGCCGTGTGATCGAGCCGAACCAGTCCACAGAATCGGTTCGCGCCCAACTGGATCAACTGCTGGCAGACGCGAGCGGCACCGCGATGCGCTATGGCGCAGAGCGTGGTTCCAGCGATCGCGCGGTCAAAATTGTCGATAAACAGATCGTGACATCCGCAGGCACACAGAACGCCGACGAGCGCGCCAGCCTGAACGCGCTCGTAGAGAATATCACTGCAAGCGATGTGCCGGTCGTCGTGGTCGCCAGCGCGTTCAATAACTGCATTCGCGGCGAAGTGGTTCCGATCGAGCTGACACCCCGTAAACTGACACGCGCTTTTGAGAAGGGTACGATCGTCGCTACGCGCCTTATCGACGCCAGCAAACCCCTTCCGGCGCTGAAAGAGGCGATCGCCGAGTTCCTGCAGAAAGACGTTCGGGAAGCCGCGCTGCGAGCGGGTACGCTGCCGCAAATCGATCCGGCAACGGGCGTCAGTCAGATCGGGCAGTTCGACTCCTATGAGATCGGGATGTTGATGGAGCGTATCCGGCGACTGGGCGGCAAGGTGATCCTGAAGGCGGTGGCCGCCGCGCCGACTAGTTCCGCCGATCCGCTCGACAGCGCACATCTAACGCTGGTACCCGAACACGCTCCTGACGATCAGAACGCTCTGTCCGGCAGCAGTTGACGTGGCGCGATGCGTTCGAGGAGCAATTGGCGATCTGCGCTGGATGGGCTTGCCAAATACGGAGAAAGCGTCAGATAACAATCGGATAAACAGTGGAAGAAGCGGCTGAAAAAGAAGCGGGACTGATTGAAGCTGGCGAAAGTGAAGCGTCCGTGCTTGCGATCGACCCCGGGAGTGCGAAATGCGGGCTTGCCATTGTCACACAGTCTGGCGTGGTGAAGCATCGGGCAATCGTGCCCACTGAGGCGTTGGTGGCGGAAGTCCAAAGCGCAATCCAGCTCTGGTCACCGGTTGCTCTGATCGTCGGTATGGGGACAGGCTCAAAGCCATTGCTGCGCCAACTGCTGGAAGCGCAGTTATCGCTCCACGCACAGCCCGTCGATGAAGCCTATACCTCCGAGCAGGCACGCGTCCGGTATGTTGCCGAAAACCTTCCGCGCGGCTGGCAGAGGCTGCTTCCCCGCAGTTTGCGTACGCCTCCGTGCCCTTACGACGACTATGTCGCGATCCTACTCGCGGAACGCTGGTGGAACCAGCGGACCGAGAGCGAACTCTAAGTCGGTCTGCTCCGGTATTGCGTCTCAATGAACTTTTCATCTGGTAATTGCGTCTTGTAAATACAGTGACGTGAATTGCTCGGTTACGTGCTTGTGCACTGGCTATAGCGCTGCCATGCGCTTTTTACCGGCAAAATCTTACCAAAATTTGTGTGTGACATCTCAATTCAGGGCTGTATGATTCGTTATGATTTCGTCGGAAATCCGAGCGTTACGCTTTCCGTACAGGCGAACAGTACAGAAATGCCGATAAAATGCCAGATACTATACTTATAGGTAGCGATTTGCCCTCTCGATGCGTGGGCGGTCATCTGATCGTGACGGGCGCTTGCCGCGTTCGCAGCTTCCTTCCGGACGAGGTGTAGAGAAGAGAGAAATCGGTACGGCAATTCAGGTTCCAAAACGATCGATGACCCTGCCTGTTGTGTTCCTCATCGAGCGTAGTAAGTGATATAGTGCGGAGTAAGTTTATGAATAAAAGTTTGCTGTCCCTTCGAGGCAGACAGTCAGAGGGGATGTTGGCCTCAGCATGGCTGAAAAACGACCCTCGATATCCCCTGGATGTGCAGAGCATACATTCTGGAACCAGCCCGTCCACAGACGCTGACGCAGAGACCCACAGGCTGCGAGGAAATATAGATACGCGCAGCGAAACCGAGATGACTGAGCTGCGAGATCAGATTCAGGAACTTCTGCAGGCGAAAAAAGCGCTCGAAACCCGTTGCCGAGTGCTTGAAAAGACGAATGTCTGTCTCGCGTCGCTTGCCAGTACAGACAGTCTGACAGGCCTCGCCAACCGCCGTGTCTTTTGTGGTGAGCTGTCCCGTCAGGTTGCGCGTGCACAGCGTACTGGAGCACCGTTGTCTCTGCTGTTGATAGACGTTGACAACTTCAAGCAGTACAACGATACTTTTGGACACCCCGCGGGCGATGCAGCGCTACACACGATCGGTCATCTGCTCTACGATACGGTGCGTGAGGGGGACTTTACAGCGCGTTATGGTGGCGAAGAGTTCGCTATCATACTGCCGGATACCGGCAGGGCGACCGCACTCCAGGCCGCAGAGCGTGTTCGGGCAGCCGTCGAGAACTGCAGTCGGCTCGAAGTTCCGATTACGATTTCTATCGGTCTCGCACCCTTGTTCCGGCAGGATACAGCAGCGGCATTGATGACAGCGGCAGATAAAGCGCTGTATGCCGCAAAGGCAGCAGGCCGCAATCGCGTACGATGCGCACCTGAACGGGGCGCCGATCGATCGTGATGTGCTGCAGCCGCAGGGCACAAAGCGAACACGATAGTTATTTTTCGATCCAGCCGATTTCGACAGAGAAGACAGCAGAGAAGATAACTCCGCTATTATTAAAATTAGGGATGACAGAAACAGCCCCTTCGACCTTGAAGGGGCTGTGATTGCGTTTCACTCGCCCAGCGTAGCCGAATATTATACCAGGTACCAAAAGAATCCGTTTGAAAAAGCAAGCGTCTTACCTATGCGCGCTGCCCCATTGAAATATAGCATTGGAGGAGGATACATACACCCGGCATTTGTCGTCTCGAAGAAGATCACATGATGAGGTTCCTGGAGTATTTGATTCCTGGCTACTGAGCGTGGAGTGAACAATGCAGATTTATTTGAGGTTTGAGACGACGACGAGGCGGCGCAGGGCAGTAACCGTCGTGCTGTTCTTATTCAGTCCGCGCACTTCGATCAGATACTCGCCGTCAGGAACGAGGCGCGTGTCCCATTCGAATTGGTAAGGTGCGACATTGCTGAAGCCATTCGTGTCGCAGCCATCGATGCTATAGACGACCGTCACCACGGGATCGGGATCGTTTGTAGGCAGTTTGATTTTCAGAGTCTGAAGACCTGAGAGAAGTTTGCTTTTATCCCCATGTGTCCGCTCGATCGCACTGCGAACGTAGTCTCGACTCAACCCAACGAAGCTTTGTACGGCTGTTTCGTGGTGCGCAGCCGCTGCCGCCGTATCACCGGGCGCACTGGTTGTAGTGGGCATACAAACGTAAAAGACAAAGATGTCGCCCTCGGAGAGCGTATACGTTTTGTAGAGCGGTATGACCTCCCTGCTGAAAGTCTGCAGGCGCAGCTTTGTCCCTACAGGCGGCAGCAGATCGGTGAATAGGCTCGAGCGGGCGGCTATGTTCACGCGAAGCGTACACGCTTCTGTCTGCACCGAACCGGAGTGTGCCGATCGGGAAGACTTTGCCGCAGGGATTGCAGGACGTAGTTTCAGGATTTTGTTGTCGGCGACAGCAAAGGCAAATCCATCTTGTCCCGTGCGTACGATTTCCCCTGGAGTCGTCGCTGTGGCATCCGTCAACAGCTTGCTTGCAGGATGAGTTACGCGACCAATCAAAAGGTAATGGGCTCCCCTGTCTGAACTTACCTCGATCCGCCCGTACTCCACGTTTTGTATCCGCAGTCGATAAGTCTCCGGGATTGCCGTATCTACCGAGGGGGCAGCAGGCGCGCCGTCCGTCTGGCGCGGCAAAGCTTCCATCCTCGCGCAGGTGAAAGCGCTGAGGAAGATGATCATGAATGTTGCCAGCGCTGTCGAGAACGAACTGTGACGCCGCGAACGGGACGGAAGGAATGCGCGGTGAAGGCGAACGCATAGTGGTGCCATAGTGATCCAGATCGATTTCTTCGCAAATTAGGCTGCCGCGCATGAACTTGCGTGTTTTGAATGCGAGTATTACGCAATACAGTGATGAAAAGTGAAAGATGCAATTTCAGCCTGTAGAAGTCCCTGATCGATATTCAATCACATCTAAGGCAGGTATACAGATTGCAGCATAAAATACCAGTTTGCTATCTCTCCATCTGATTCCTGCTTGACAGGCAATTTCCGAATTGGTATAATATGCAGTATGTGGCGCATTGGGTTGCATAGCTCGAAACAACCAGTGGCATAGGACATCGGATAAATGCGCTGGCTATTGATGCGATTCTCTCGTCTCGACTCTGTCTTTTGCTGCGACTGCTTTCGTTGCTACTCCAGGAGGATCATGAAACGACAAAAAATATATTTGCCATTTCTCATGGTCGTCCCTGCGTTGATCGCGCTTTTGGCAGTCGTTCTCGAGCCATTTTTCACGAACTGGGTGAAGGGCCGCGAAACACTGCTGCCGCTTGCGACACTGCTCATCCTCTCCGTACTTCTGCACCCGCGTCTTCGTCACATACTGATGATCGTGCTCTGTTACGGCGTTGCATTCCTTGCGCTCCGCGATGTCGTACGACTTGATCATGTGCATCTGCCGCGACTGCTCGACTATGATTTTGTCGACATTCTGCGACCGATAGGTCTGCTTCTCGTAGCGGGTTTGTCGATGACGGCGGCAGTTGCAGAAAGTGTGCACCCCGGCACGGTATGGGCGCGACGCTGCTACTTCGGCGCAGCCGCGCTCTACTTTATCGGTCTCGGCGTCATCAACTATGCGTGGCATGGTTCCTGGCAGTCGATCGTGCTCTGCGGAACCGGCATCACCTCACTCGTCGGCTGCCTCTATGCCCATCGGATCGTCGATGAGGAAGAGGAAGTCGAGCAGTTCTCTGTAAGTGATGAAGTCCTCCAGCAGGCGCGCGAGGCAGCGCACTATGCATCGCTGCAGGCGAAAGAGTGGCGCGATAATACCCCGACGCCGAACGTCCAGCCACCTCATCTGAGTTCGCATTAAGCGTTGGCTAACTCAGAAGCACGCGCGTTGATAAGAGCGCTGTTAACTTCGCGCCTTCTAGTCTGTGCGCAGCTGGATATCAGGGATTGGTACGGGCACCGCTTGCCTCCCGTACCAAGCTAAAGAGGCGTATTTATACGGGCGTCGCGCAGAATCTCTGCGCGACGCCCGTTTTGTTCACTCCGGATCTTCGCTTCAGTACTGTACCTTGACCGGCTTGCCCGTTTCAAGGCTCTCATTGGCCGCCAGAGCGAGCAGTGTCGTACGTACCCCATCCGCATGATCGCACTTGATTTTCGACCGATCGCCCGATTTGACGGCATCGATGAAGGCGCGGTCTTCCTGCGGGAAAATATCGTCGAGGTCGCCCTTGATATCTTCTGTGCCCGGCTCGCCCGCGCGCTGGATCTGAACGTGATGCGCCCAGTCGGTGAATTTCGCAGAATGACCGCCCGCCCAAACATTCAGGAAGACGCCGCCGCCCGCCTGCGCCGCACAGCAGGACATGATGTTGCCAATCGCGCCGCTTTCGAATTTCATAGCGACGACCATCGCATCGTCGAGATTGTATTGTGGAATGATATTCGGCAGTTTTTTGTTGAAGCTCGTCGTGCCATAAGCATAGACCTCGACCACTTCCCCGGCGAGGTAGCGAGCGATATCGACGGTATGAATCACCTGCTCGACGAACTGCCCGCCGCTGCGCTCTTTCACGGGCCACCACTGCCCGATCGGATTGTTCGCGAAATAGTCGCCGTCTTTGACGAGCGGCGGTCCGCCCACCCAGGCGCCATCGAGCAGAATCGCAGGGTCTTTTTGCAGCAGGTCTTTGACACGGTTGATCGACTTGCGGTAGCGGTTCATGAAGCCGGCTGCTGTGATCACGCCGGAGTCTACAACCTCTTTGGAGAGTTTGCGCAGGTCTTCCGGGTCGATACCGAGCGGCTTTTCGACGAGAAACGGGATACCGGCGGCGATGCAGGCGCGTTCCGGCGCGCCGTGCGCGTAGGTCGGGATCAAAATGTACGCGGCATCTAGCTGCGTATTTTTGAGCATCGTCGCGGCATCGTCGAAGACTTCTCCGCCGAATTCGGCGGCTTTTTTCTGTGCGCGCTCGACGACGACATCGCAGAACGCGACGAGTTCGACATCTTCCGATTTAGAAAGGTGGGGCAAGTGCGCCCCGGAAATACCGCCGCAGCCGATCAGCCCGACGCGAATTTTATCTTTGACTGCCATAGTGGCTCTCTTGCCTCCTGAGTTTCGGACGTCGATGCGCCCGTATTCACGCTGCCCGGCAGTCCGGCAGACCAACCTCGATGCGTGTCTGTCTTAACAATTCGGTTTCGACTCGCGCTCCTCCTGCCTGTTTCGAATAATCTTCGTAACTATTCCCTGACGCACACGTATTGCTGTTTCTGAACTCTCCCGAAGTTGCACGAATGGGATCGGAGAGCAAGAACGGTTATTGAAAACATCCATCTGAGTGCCGCTGCGCGTCAGGTGTCCTCCGGACGCGCAAATCCAGGCACTACTTCTAGACACTTCACGGTAAGGTCTAGTAGAGTGGTCCATAGGCGGCGCAGGCTCGATAATCCGCCGCTTGCGGTTCCATGCCGTGCCCGAAACGCGACCAGACACTC
This sequence comes from Chthonomonadales bacterium, assembly GCA_038216735.1. Lineage (GTDB taxonomy): Bacteria > Armatimonadota > Chthonomonadetes > Chthonomonadales > Chthonomonadaceae > JBBQPY01. The sequence continues at coordinate 20,648 of JBBQPY010000005.1, read as the reverse complement.
GGGCGGAAGATACGCTCCGCCGGAACGTTGTGCATATCGATGGGGATACGAAGTATCGCGGCGAGCGCGATCAGGTCGCTGCCGATATGTCCATAGCAGATCGAGCCGTGATTGGCGCCCCAGTTGTTCATCACCGAGTAGACATCGGCGAATGCGCCCTGCCCTGTCAGGTTTGGCACGAACCAGGTCGTGGGCCAGGACGGATTTGTACGGGCATCGAGCGTGTCGTGGACGTGAGCAGGAAGATCGACCGTAACACCTTCGGCGATCTGCAGCACCGGACCGAGCCCTTTGACGAGGTTGAGGCGGCACATCGTGACCTTCATTTCGCCCTTCGTCGTAAAGTCGGTAGAGTAACCGCTGCCCCGGAAATACTCGCGGATGCCGGGGCACCATTTCGTCGCCGCGAGGCAGGCGTCAGCTTCTTCCGTCGTGATGTCCTGGTAGGGCTTCAGTGCAGGTTTGCCGTCGATGCGCATTTCGCCGGTCCAGTCGAGCGCCGCAGGTCCCGAGTTGGTGAGGTGAATGATGCCGCCTGCGGCCGCCCCTTCGAGCGTATGTCCGGTAACGCGCTGCACGGCGTCGGGGCTCCAGTAGGTGCGAACATCGGCGAAAAGCTGTGTCGTTCCGGTGAGCAGATGCCCGAACAGCATCGAGACGCCGTTCAGAGCGTCGTTTTCGGTGGCGACCATGTACGGCTGACGAATCCCGGTCCAGTCGAACGAAGTCGTCAGGATCGCTTCGAGAAAGTCGCCGTTCGGGAAATGGTCCGTCCAGTGCCGCTGTCCCTGAAAGCCTCCCGCGATCGCGTTGTGACCTTCCGCCTCTTCGCGAAAGCCCAGTTCGGTGAGGCGCGGATTGCCGACCATCAGGTCACGGGCGATGATCGCCATTTTGACGCAGAACTGCCAGTCGAGGTCTTTTTCTTCTCGCGTACGCTGTGCCGAAGCGGGGTTCAGATCGGCGCCCTCTTTGCAGTTTTCACGCACCCAGTTCAGCGCGCGTTCATACTCCACCGGATCGAAAATGTTTTCGTCGATGCGCCGAACGAATTCGACCATATCGACAGTTTCAGAGCGCATACCGAGGTAGGACTGAAAGAAATCCTGATCGATGATCGAGCCCGCAATCCCCATCGATGTGCCGCCCATTGCGAGATAGGACGTGCCTTTGAGAGTCGCGGCGGCGAGACCGGCGCGGGCGAAGGTTAGCAGTTTGTACTGCACATCGGCGGGAATGGAGGTATCGCCTCCGTCCTGCACGTCCTGCCCATAGATACCGAAGGCGGGTAAACCTTTCTGCGCGTGTCCGGCGAGAGTGGCGGCGAGATACACTGCGCCAGGTCGCTCAGTGCCATTGAAACCCCAGACGGCTTTCGGAATCGTCGGGTCCATATCCATTGTTTCTGAGCCGTAGCACCAGCAGGGCGTCACCGTGAGGGAGACGCCGACGCCTTCGCGGGCGAACTTCTCAGCGCATTGGGCGGACTCGGAGACTCCGCCGATGCAGGTGTCGGCGATCACAACTTCGACGGGCAACCCGCAGGCGTGGCGCATATTTGCTGTCAGGAAAGCGGCGGTCGACTGCGCCATCGCCATCACCTGCCCTTCGAGGCTTTCGCGCACGCCGCCGTAGCGACCGTCGATGGTCGGGCGTATGCCGATTTTAGGGAGCGTGCCGCGCAGTCGGTTCGTCGGGGGCGTGACATTGAGGGGCATATCGAAATCTCCTCGAAAATGGTTGTTTTCAGCGGCATTGTGAGAACGATGAGTGGAACGGGTAGTAGAACGACGGAGCGGTTTGTCCGGCAGCCGTATGTCGAACAGAGTTAGTGTTGGACGCGGTGGCGGCAGATACCTGCGGACGTTACGGTGAGAAGCAGAAATAGTCGACTATATCGTCATCAGTAGATCTATCGAGCGCGTCGGAATAGAGTATACTCCGACATTCGCAGAATTATACGATGGATAGAGGATGGCATAAAACTATGATTGTCTTAGAAACAGACCGTTTGCTGCTACGCCGCTTCAGCCACGAGGATATTGACAACCTGGCGCGTCTCTATGCTGATCCGGATACGATGTGTTTCTTTGGTGGGCCGCGTGACCGGGCTGGTGCAGAAGACGAAGTGAAGTGGTGTCTTGATCAGTACGAACGCAATATCACGACAGGCGGATGTGGTCCGGCTTTCTGGGCCACGATCTTGAAATCGGAGGGCCGCTTCGTCGGTCGGTGCGGGATGCTTCCTCAGGAAGTGGACGGCAAAGCAGAGTTGGAAATCGCCTACATGATCGCTCGGCCTTACTGGAACCAGGGATTGGCAACGGAAGCGGCGCGCGGCCTCAAGACGTGGGGCTTCGAACACTACAATTTCCCCCGTCTGATCTCGACCATCGTTCCGGGCAATATCGCCTCGATCCGTGTGGCGCAGAAGAACGGCATGCACTATGAGAAGGCTACCGAATTTGATGGGATTGCCCACGATCTCTATTCCGTAGCCCGAGCAACTCCGTAAAGTCGAATCGCTACTATTTCGAAGTCCGATTTTGACTGGTTGTTCCTATAACAATAGCGGAAAATTTTACACTGGCGGGGAAGTGCAAAAAATAGTTATTCTAGGGGAAGAAAACTGGGGAGAAAACATGGCGAAATATCTTATTCATTCACCTTATGCACCCGGCAACAAAGTGCAAACGTAAACCGGGTACTTTTAGTACACGGATATCCGGAAAACGCCTGGTGCGTAAGGTGAATTAAGCAGGAGTCCGGCGGGCAGCGAATGAGGCTCATGATTGGACGAACCGAATCGACTTTTTGCGGGCGGCACGCGGCAATGGAAAATGAAAACTGAGCAGACCCTTCTCAGGAGTAATGAGAGCATATCAGGAGACCGAAGGATTGCAACGCCAGATTATGGAGAGTTGGCAGGGATGAGCGACCTCGAACCGAGCGGCTATACGACTTTCTCAAAGAAATCAAAAAGCGTGTTTGCTCCGCGCAGGCGTGAGCGGCGCTTGCTGTCAATCGGGAGTTGATACTGCTCTACTGGCAGATAGGGCAGGATATTCTCCTTCGTCAGCAGAGCGAAGGCTGAGGCGCGAAGGTAATCGAACGACTCGCCCGCGACCTGAAAGCGGCGTTTCCCGAAATGCAGGGGCTTTCCCGAACCAACCTGCTGTATATGCGCGCGTTTGCCGAGGCGTGGTCCGAAAACGCAATTGTCCAACAGGTTGTTGGACAAATTCCCTGGGGTCATAATATCCGTTTGTTAGACCGATTGACCGACCCGCAAGCGCGTCTCTGGTACGCGCAGCAGGCTATCGAACACGGCTGGAGCCGCGCCGCGCTAGAACATTAGATCGAGTCGCGACTACGGGAGCGGCAGGGAAAAGCAGTCACGAACTTCACGCGGACGCTTCCTCCACCGGAGTCCGATCTGGTTCAGCAGACTCTCAAAGACCCTTACAACTTCGATTTTTTGACGCTTGGCGACGACGCCTACGAGCGTCATCTGGAACGCGGGCTTGTCACGCACATTCGAGAGTTTCCGCTCGAACTGGGTGCGGGTTTGCGTTCCTGGGCAGCCAGTACCCGCTGACGGTTGGTGGACAAGAATTCTTCATTGACCTGTTGTTCTATCATATCAAGTTGCGGCGGTTTATCGTCATCGACTTGAAAATGCGGGCGTTCGAGCCGGAGTATACCGGGAAAATGAACTTCTACCTGTCCGCAGTAGACGACCTTCTGCGGAATGAGGGCGACGCGCCGACGGTCGGCAACATCCTGTGCAAAACAAAAAACGATGTGATAGCGGAATACGCCTTGCGAAATGTAGACAGTCCCATTGGGGTGGCAACGCACATCACCGCAGAACTGACACGCTCTCTGCCGGATACACTTGCGAGCGAACTGCCAACGATTGACGAGTTGGAAGCCGAGGCACGAATCGTTCCTTTCCCGCAGAATGAGGACGCATGAAGAAACGAAAAGTAAAAAGTTCTGTTTTGCTGGCAGGTGTGCTGTTGCTGGCGGCTGTGCCGTGTGTGCTGATCGGGCGCATGGCGCGACAGGAGAAGCTCAACCAGGCGCTGATGGCTGCCATAAAACAAACGAATGTGGAGAAAGTGCGTATCCTGTTGAAACAGGGAGCCGATCCGAATGCGCGGTTTCGACAGCAAACGGGAAGTCTCTGGCAGGTAGTCTGGCGACAACTGCGTCACGGAGGAGCAACGCCAGCGTCGGACACTGCTCCCAATGCGATCCAATATACCCTCCAAAACTACATGGAATACTACATTCCCGACGGTCCGCAACCCGCATCAGGAGAATCCAGCTTTCGAATCGTTCGCCTTCTGATCGAATCGGGAGCCTCCGCCAAAATTATAATAGCGATCAACGGGAAGCCTCGCTGTCTTCTGACATTGACTTTATACGGTTTGGAGGCTCACCCTGCCAGGCAAGCGATGGTTCGTTTCCTGCTGCAGCACGGGGCGAACGTAGATGGCAGGGAAAATGGCATATCGGATGCGGAAGAGCCGCCATTGCTTGTCGCGACCGGGTATGGCGGGGACGAGCAATCGGTCAAGCTCCTTCTGGACGCAGGCGCGAATGTTTACCTCACTAATTTATACGGAGCAACAGCATTACAAACAGCTTCCGCCTACTCCTCGCCGCAGGCGCTCAAATGGCTACTGGAAAGGGGAGCGCAGGTGAATGGCGCCGATAAGGATGGAGTGACGCCACTGATGGGTGCGGTAGAATCAGTCAGAGACGGATCGTACAGGGATACGGATGAGAACCTCGCCATGCTGATGGCGCATGGGGCTAACATCGAAGCCCAGGATAAAAATGGCGACACAGCATTGATCGATGCCTGCCGAAATATGAGTTCTAAACTGGTCCGCTCACTCCTCAAATATCATCCACGTACGAATACGAAAAACCAAAAAGGACAAACTGCGCTCATGCTGGCGGATAAATCCGTTTCTAGCTGGGGGCGTTCGCTTATCAAGGAAGACCGTGAAGATTTGGTTCAGGAAAGAAAGAAAATTCTTCGTATGCTGAAGCAAGCCGGAGCCACCGAGTAACTGAAATCCCCAGTTACTGATGAGGTGGCACTTACCGGAAGCACTCAGGTAGGGGTTTGCTGGTTCCGTACCCTCCGCAACCTAGAATGCCGCCGCGCTAACAGGGCGGCTCTGCAACACCGGACACAGCAAGCAGCGCCCTGACGGAAAAGCGCTTCGTGCTCTTGAACGATTGTCGAACAGCAACCGGAAAGCCGCCTGGCTTCCCACTGGCGGCTTTTCGTACAGCTCGTACAGCATTGAATCGGTGCCGTCAGTTTGCGAGTACGTCGCCCGCCGCCATCTCCTCCGCCTCCAACTTGCGTTTGTCGACAAGACTCCACGCCAGAATCGCGATCGTCAGTACGAGGCAAATCGCCGCATTCAGATGCACCGCTCCCATCGGGTTTAGCCGACCGGCGAGATACCCGATCTCCAGCCCGCCCACCGAAAACAGCCCGTTGAAGACCAGCGAGTAGACCGCCATCACGCGCCCGCGCAGCGCGTCCGGCACCTCCTCCTGAATCTTCGTCTGCGAGCTGATCCCGAAAAGAATCATTGCGAACCCGCTGACGGCAAGCAGCAGCAGCATTAGCCAGAAAGGCTGCGCGACAGCAAGAAACAGCAGGGAGATGCAAAACAGCATCGAGCCGCCGTAGATGGCGACTCGGCGCGACAGCCGGCTTCCTGCCCAGGCGAGAATCAGCCCGGCGATTGCAGCTCCAATGCCGTTGGCGGACATCATCGCGCTGAAACCGCGCTCTCCTACATGGAACAGCGCAGCGAACTCTGGAAAGAGCGTTGAGAGTGGCCAGGTGAGAATACTGCCTGCTGCGATCAGAAGAATGATGCGGAGCACACTCGGTGTGTGGGCGATATAGAGGAAACCGTCGAAGACAGTGCCAGTCCTTGCCTGTCGCACAAAAGCGGGCAGACGGAGCATTGCCAGCGAGGCGATCACGGCGAGGAAACTCACACCATTCAGCGCGAAACAAGCGCTCGTGCCGAATTTGACCAGCACGATACCCGCAAGCATCGGTCCGAGAATCCGGGCGAGGTTGAAGCGCAGAGAATTGAGGGCGATCGCGTTGCCGAGGGCGCCACGCTCCTCGACGAGGTCGGTGACGAACGCCTGCTGCGCGGGCATATTGAAGGCGTTGACGATGCCGGACAGCCCGGAGATCAGTACGATGTGCCACGCCTCGAGAGGAATCGGAGAGAGGGATTTCGTTGCCAGCAGCGCGAGTACGAACGCGAGCGCCATCGCCGCCGCCTGCGTCCAGATCAGAATTAGCCGGCGCGAGTATCGGTCCGCGATATGGCCGCCCCAAATCGCGAAGAGCACATAGGGAATCGCGTTTGCCGCCGAGACGATACCGACCCATGTCGAGGACTTCGTAAGCTCCCACACCAGCCATTTCTGCGCCACGTCCTGCATCCAGGTGCCCGCGACCGAGATGAGCTGCCCATAAAAATAGAGTTTGTAATTACGAAAGCGCAGGGCGTAAAACAGGGACTGTCGCTGATTGCCGGGAATGGCTTCCATCGCAGCATCGATCTCATCCTGCTGCATGTGGTCGGTGCGTCCGGTTCTCTCCGACGCATCGGCGCTGGTGGCAGAGGTCGACGGCATCTCGGTCGTCGCCCCCGCATCGAGCGGTTCACTCATGTCTTCATACCTGGAGAAGCCCCTGATTTAATCTGGGAGGAACGATATCCTTGCCCTCAGCAAGGGGTTCTCAGTTTTCTTTCTTTAAATAGGTTTCAGCATGCTTTCCGGTTCTGCCGTGCCGTCACTGTTGCTAACGACCCCGCCGCGCTGACCGCAGCTGCTGAAAACCAGGAACAATTGCCATTTTTACGAAAATAATTCAGCAGCAGCGTGTATTTTATTCAAATGGTCGTGAAATATGCAATAAATATTCAACGGAATCAACATGTTCAGGTCGAAGGCAGTAAGCGCTTCCTGTTCTGCAAACGCCCCAGTTCGCCTGTTGCACGTTTGCTTAATAATCAGTTACTGCACAAGGAGCCAAACACACAATGTCCGCCAGAATTGCTTCCGTTGTTTCCGTTGCACTGCTCGGAATCGCCGCTCTACTCGTGTCTGCTCCTGCCCACGCACAAGTCATGGATTTCAATGATCTATCTACCGGTCAGACCCTGAGCACCTATACCGAACACGGCATTACCCTCGCCGCCAATGATCTGATCTCCACCTTCGATACCGTCACGGGCGCGGCAAGTACCACGGGCGCGTACTTCCACGCGATCAGTCCTCCCAACAGCGCGCCATCCGGGACGTCGTTCACCTTCTCGAAGGGCGGAACGTCTTTCGACCTACTCAGCATCGATATCTTGAATGGGGGCGGCGCACCGGTAGAATATATCGCGTCCAATGGCAAAACAGCTTTTTTCGCTTCACTTGGCATCAAGACATTCGGCTCTGACTTTGCGAACATCACTTCCTTCCAGCAGATCACAGCGGCGAACCGTACCTCGCTTATCGTCATCGATGACGTAACGCTTGGCGCTGTTATGACACCCGAACCTTCAGCGTATGCCTTCCTGCTAACCGGTGGCATCGGCGGAGTTATGGTTCTTCGCCGCCGCAAATAATCTGAGCTCGACAAACCTCATTCGTGTCCGAATCCCTTGCCGGTGAGGCGAAGCGCCTCACCACGGGACCTTTCTCCGATACCTTTCCTCGTAACGATTCACCACTCCCAACTCCCTCTCCCGAAGCTTCGGGAGAGGGAGAGACATTGCCGACAGATTTGTTGATGCTCTCGGGAACGAGTGAGCAAATTTGCACTTCGACTTTGCTGCCAGCTCCTTCGATTTCGTGCGATTATCAGGAAGGGGAGAATGGCCAATGCTCTACCAGTCGCCTACACTGCCGTCCGCATAGAAGCTGCGCTGGAGGATCTCCTGTTCGAACGGATGCTTCGCGACCTCTTTTTCGTTGATTTCGACGCCGAGTCCGGGCAGTGTGCCGGGGCGCACGAGGCGTCCTTTTTTCTCGACAGTGAACATCGCGCTCATGATATCCTCGCGCCACGGCACATCCGAGTGCACCGACTCACAGATGATGTAGGACGGTGTGGCGAAGCCCAACTCCAGTGACGCTGCCGTGCTGACTGGTCCCTGCGGGTTGTGCGGGGCGAGCGCGACGCGGTACGCTTCCGCCATCGCCGCAATTCGACGTATCTCCGACAGCCCTCCACAGTGTGTGATATCGCACTGCAAAACGCTGCAGGCGCGCTTCTCCAGGTACTCGCGAACGGCATACTGGGTGATCAATCGCTCGCCAGTGGCGATCGGTGTCGAGACGGCGTGCTGAATTGCGGCGATCTCATCGACCGCTTCGGGCCAGCAGGGCTCTTCGAACCAGTAGAGACCGTAGGGTTCGAGCGCTTTGGCGAACATCATTCCCATGCGCGGCGAGGGGCGAGCGTGGCAGTCCACCATGATGTCGATATTGTCGCCGACCGCCTCACGCATTGCGCGAACGCACGCTTCGGCGTATTTGATCGGGCGCAGACCTTCGAGCGGCGCGGTCTCCGGCACCGCCATCGTCTTGAAGGCCGTAAATCCATCGTCCACAGCCTGCAGCGCGAGATCGGCGAACCGGCTCGCGTCCGCCGGGGAGGTCTCGTAGAAGTCTTCCATCCTGCCGCCGCCGAGATGCGAGTAGAGCCGGACATAGTCGCGCACCGGTCCGCCCCAGAGCTTGTGACAGGGCACATTGTGGATTTTGCCGAGGATATCCCAGAGGGCTAGGTCGATGCCTGAAATCGCCGTGCCGCGCACGATTCCGTTGCCATGCCAGAAATGCTGACGGTACATCATCTGCCAGAGGTGTTCGATCCGTGTCGGATCTTCGCCGAGCAGCAGCGGTTCGAGGTCGGCGATCGCGCCAAGCACGGAGCGTGTGTGCCACTCCAGTGTCGCCTCGCCCCATCCCCACAGACCGGGCTGATCCGTCAGCACCTTGACAAAAATCCAGTTACGCATCCGCGCGTTGCAGACATGCGTTTCTATTTTGGTAATCTTCATTTGTTCGTATTCACCTGTGCGCCGACCTCGCTTTTGAGCCGCGTTTCTGGGAGCTCGTTGACGTGCTTTTTATGTCATTATCATAGCAGCCTGAGGAGCATTCATCTGCTGCCAGTATATGCGTCCTGCAGCCGCTCAATTCCTGCATCTGTCTCATTCGTCCAGGCAGTATTTCAGCGAGAGGCCTCGATGCCAGCGCGGCTATCTTCCTGTTTTGCAGTTCGACAGCAGTTATCAGAGGCAGACTGTGCTGTTATACTGCAGTTAAACGATCACGTCCGGCGGGCAGTGTCTGTTAGTAGCCGGGCAGTCGTACCTCCGCCGTGTATCCACGCAGAATGCCGACTGAAAGGAGACGCAGCGTCCGTCGGAGGCCGCTCTCGACGCCGAATGATCGACTGGTTGCTCTAATAGAGGAAGGCATAGGCAACTGCCTCGTCCAGAGTAAAAGCCGCGCCCCGACCATGCCAGAGCGAGAAAGTGACCTCGTCGACCACAGAATGGATCCTGGTCATCGCCTGCGTCTGAAAATGCTGCTCCAGATGAGGAAGCGATAAACAGAGGCGCCGGTAACCAGTTTCTGCAGCAGCCAGCAGTACGACTGCTCGCTCCCACGCCTCCTCCGCCGCCGCATCACACCCGAGGCGTACCACGACCTGCCACGCATCGCTCCGATTCCCGAGCTCCCTCGCGATTGCCAGACTCTCATTATAGAGCGTTCGAGCCCGATTAAAATCGCCCTCTTGCGCGGCTGTCAGAGCAAGTGAGCTCAAGGCAAACGACACTCCCGCACGATCCTGCGCGTCCTCCCATATTTGCAGTCCCTTCTGGATCAGAGACCGCGCTTCCTGAAAATCGCCGCGCAGAGCGGCAATCGCTCCCAGCCGATTGCAGGTGTAAGCCATCCCCCAACTATGCCCTAATTTTTGAAACAGAGACTGGCAGCGCAGATACCACCTCTCCGCTTCTGCATAGTCTCCTCGATGATACGCCAGACCGCCCAGTGCGCGTTGGGAATAAGCGATTCCGAACTCCTGTCCTGCCTCCTGGCTGCGCGCGAGGCTCTCGGTGTAGCGGGCAGAAGCCAGACTATAGTCCCCCGCATCACATGCCACATTGCCAAGACTGATCAGAGTAGGCGTGATGTCTCCGGGATCGGGGAGTGTGCGCCGCACTGCAAACGACTGTTCCAGAAGAGAGTGTGCCTCCGCTATCTCCCCTCGATCACGGGCAATAATACCAAGTTGTAAGAGACACTCCGACTCCTCTTGGTGCAGGCTGAGCTCACGGCAGATTTGCAGCGCTTCGTGAAATCGGGCAGCGGCAGGTGCATATTCGCTCTGACTTGCAGCAAGAACTCCTGCTCCATAGAGCGCTCGACATCGCGCGGCGGAAACGCTTGCGGAAGAAACGATCGGCGGAGATTTCTCGAGCAAGCGCTCCAGCAGCGCTCTGCCTTCGCTCAGTCGGCTGTTCGCAGCCCAGCAGCGCCAGAGCGCCGCTGCCATCCGCAGTCCATCGGCGGGATCTGCCGCATCCGTCGCCAGCCAGAGCAGAGCGGCATGAAAATTTTCGTAATCACAGGCGATGCGACGATACCATGCCTCAGAGAGGTACCGGCGGTCCTCGCACTCCAGCGTACTTTCAGCCAGATGTAAAAAATAGTCTGCATGAATGCGTCGTGCTTGCCGCTGCTCGTCGTGCGCCAACTGTTCCTGCGCGTATTCGCGGGTCATCTCGAGCAGGTGATAGCGCGCCCCATCTTCCTCGTCGCTGAAGACCACCAGGGATTTATCGACGAGCCGCGCCAGCAGCCCCATGACCTCTCCCTGCGCATTTGCTTCATTTTTTTCATCTGCTGCCTCGCTTCCGATCGCTTCCGCCGCTTCCAATGTGCAGCCTCCGACAAAAACGGAGAGGCGATACAGGAGGCGTTTTTCCTCTTCCGCCAGCAGACAGCAGCTCCAATCCAGCATCGAGCGCAGCGTCTGTTGGCGCTGTACGGTTGTGCGATTGCTTCCCGCTGGCATGAGCAACCGCTTGCTCATTCGCGCGGCAACCTGCTCGACCGGCAGTGCGCGGAGCCAGGCGGCCGCCAGCTCGATTGCAAAAGGAATTCCCTCGGTCATACGGCATATCGTGCTGACTGCGTTTCTGTTTTTAGACGTGATCTGAAAACTGTGAACGACCTGTCTGGTGCGCTCTAGAAACAGGCGTACGGCTTCGGATTCTTCGGGATCCGGCACTACTCGGTCCGAAATATCAATTCTGGAACCTTCGCAACTTTGCGGGCAGGGTACTGTGAGCGGCATAACACGCCATAGATGTTCCCCTTCAATTCCCAACGACTGGCGGCTTGTCGCCAGCAGCGTGAGCCCGGGGCATCTTTGTAATAATGTCTTTGCGAGAGGAGCGCAGGCGTCGATCAGATGCTCACAATTATCCAGAATCAGCAAAAGTGTTTTGCTTTCCAGTAATCGGCACAAGACGTCGAGCGGACTCTCTTGCTGCGCTTGCTGATCTTCAGCCAAACCAAGCGCAGAAGAAACAAAAGAAACGATTCGCTTCGAATCGCAAATTTCGGATAGTCCTACGAACCAGACCCCATCGAAGTAGCTTTCCGCACACCGTTCCGCCACTTCGAGCGCAAGCCTCGTTTTGCCGATGCCTCCAATTCCAGTAAGGGTTATGAGGCGTGTCGAGCGCAGTAGAGTTTGTATCGCTGCGATATCCCCGTCGCGACCGACTCGGGAGGAGATCTGTCGCGGAAAATGACGTGGGATGCGCATGCGCTCGCCCTCGGGTCGCGCGAGTCGGGTGCCGTTCTGCGCTGAGCGCAGACGCGCCTTGATCTGCTGCGCGAGATCGGCGGTTTCCGGGGCGGGTTCTGTGTTCAATGTGCGATGGAGAAGTAAGCGGAAGCGACGGTAGACATCGGTCGCGCTGGCAAGATCGTCCTGAGCGAGGAGCGCTTGCAGTAGAGAACGCTGGGCGGTCTCGCGAAATGGGTCGGTCTGAATTGCGGCGCGTAGGTGGCGGACTGCGGTCGCCTCGTCACCCCGTTCGCGGGCGCGGGCTGCCAGTATTTCGAGCGCCCGAAGATATGCCTGCTCGCGCGCCTCGCGCTCCGGCACAATCCAGGACTCTCCGCAGCCTTCGAGCAACGGCGCTCGATAGAGTGCGACGGCGCGTTCCAGAGATGCTTCGGTATTTTCTGTGAGAGCGGCATCGAAGGCGACGACATCTATTCGCGAGCCAGAGAGGTCAAAACAGAGCGCGCGCGGCGTGGGAGAAGACAGACGTGAGGCGTCCGTGCCCAGGATCTGTCGCAGATTACTGAGGCTGCGGCGCAGATTGTAGAGCGCCTGCTTCTCTTCGCTGTCGGGCCAGAAGACGCCCGCCAGCCAGTCGCGGTCGAGAGGGGAGGCATGGCTGAGGATGAGGAGTGCGAGCAGACTTTGCTCCTTGCGCGTGCGGGCGCGAGGAGCCTCGCGTTCGCCTCGGTGCATCGAAAACGCCCCGAAGAGGCGAATGGTCAGCCTTTCTGCCGATTGAATCGTTTGTCTTTCCTCGCGCATCGCTCTGCCTCACTTTTATGTAGGAGCAGATTTCTCTTCCTCATCCCGAAATTCCTGTGTCTATGGACACGTTTGTGGACACGTCCATCCGCTATCCTATCGGTAACAGGCGTTTCCCTGCGCGCTTTCTCCAATCTCATGCTCATCCGCAATAGACATTTAGCTCGATGAGGCTGTGTACAGCGCCCCTACTCACCAAGGAGGACAAATCTCGATGCGATCCCAGAGAATCATTCGACTCGATAAAGGAATTTTTATGGTTCTGGCGCTGCTGCCACTCCTGCTTTTCGGCTGCGACGAGAGTTCACCGGTGCCTTCCAGCGTGACAATCGCTCCTGCGAGCGCTACCCTCCCCGTCGGAGGCACTCAGAACTTCACTGCCAACCTGAACGGACGTACCAGCGCCGGGGTCAATTGGAGCGTGCACGAAGGCACGGCGGGCGGCAGCATCACTGCCGCTGGAGTCTACACTGCGCCGAATGCGCCGGGGACCTTTCACGTCGTAGCCACCAGCCAGGCCGATGCCACAAAGCAGGCAGCCAGTACAGTAACTGTGCAGGCGGGCAGTGTTCAGGGGACAATCCAATGATCGGGGACAACCAAATGAAAACATTAACGAAATGCCGTCCGGAAAAAGTAGTGGCATTAGCCGCCAACGATAGGATGAAACGCGATGCCTCGATCAAGAACGTTCTGGGAGCGAAACGCTTCGCCGAATTGGTCTGTGCGCTCGCGCTTACGGTGGCAATGATCGGGTGCGGCGGCAGTTCGCGCACGCTGGGAATCAGCCCTTCTCCCGGGCGTCTGACCCTCAAAGTCATCTGGCCAACCAGCACGCGCCTGATTCCACAGGCTGCCAACGCCATCAACGCCAGCCTCGTCAGCGGCAGTAAGAGCCTGGGCAGCCAGCTGCTGGCGCGTCCGGCAGGCAGTGCGACGACCTCGACGGTCACCTTTACGAATCTGCCTCCCGGCAGTGCCACATTGACCGCAACGGCTTACCCCAATGCCGATGGAACAGGCACCGCGCAGGCGCAAGGGGCGGTCGGCGTGACAATCGTCGCCAGTCAGACAGCGAGCATCGGGGTCACGATGAACACCACGATCGACCACCTCGAAACTGCGCCTGTCTCGCCGATCGTGACTATTGGACAGCCGCTCCAATTGACCGTGACCGCCAAAGATGCCGCCGGAAATGTAGTGCTGACAACACCGGGAAAAGTGACCTGGAGTTCGGCAAGCCTGAATATCGCCACGATCGATAACACGGGTAAAGTGACGGGTGTGGCAGTCGGGAGTTCTGTGCTGACCGTGACCGAGACGGAAAGCGGCAAGACCACTCAAGCCACCGTGCAAGTCTCCTCACAGGCTGGAAACCGGCTCTCTTTCCTGTATGGGACTGAAGACAATCTCAAGATCGTGCAGTTCAAAATCAATGGGGACGGTACGCTGACGGCGGTACCTTCCGCCGCGCCCGCGCTGCCCGTCTTCGCGGATACGATCGTGGCAGACCCCCTGGGTCGCTTTGTCTACGTAGCCGAATCTTCTGGAGCCAGCAGTTCCGATGCTATCTATCAGTATAGCGTCGGTGTGGACGGCACACTTACCCAGATCGGCGGGACCAATACAGTGACACCATTCGGCGTTCGGTCCGGTACGGTGGATCCTGCCGGCCGGTTTGTCTATTTTACAACCAGCGCGTCCGGCATTAGAGAGCGGCTGACACGGTTCGTAATCAATGGAGATGGCACGCTTTCCAACGGCGTCTTTGCCAACCCACTCATCACTGGCACGCTCGCGGTACAGGCAGTTACTTTTGATACCTCCGGGCGGTTTGTCTATCTGCCCTCCGAAGGAAACGGCGAGGGCATCCTGCAGTATTCGGTCAATTCCGATGGCACGTTCACACCTCTCTCACCCGTCGTCGTTACAGTGAACGGCAGCCTCAAATCCGAGCTTGTGGCGGCAACGGATCGGTTTGTCTATGTCGTTACGGAAGACAGTAACCGTATCGGCACGGTACATCCCTACCTGATTGGCACGAATGGCTCCTTGAGCGCTCTGGCGACCGGCAGCGCCCTTACTGGCAGCGATCCGGTGACGATGAGCACCGATGCTTCCAGGCATTTCCTTTATGTCGTAAACGGAGATTCGACCGTATCTCAGATAAAGATCAATGTGGATGGTACGCTGACGCCACTCTCTCCGGCGTCCGTAGCGACGTCGACCGATCCCACACAGATCGTCTTCGATCCGGCAGGCAAGTTCGCCTATGTCCCGTGCAACAATAGAGTTATTTCACTCTACAGTGTAAATCCGGATGGGACACTGACGACGATCTCGTTAGCGACACCCGGCATAACCCCTGGTGATCTACTCGACTTCATTGTGACTCTCAAACACTGAGCCGATGCCCGGGCGAAGCGCCAGTGCGGATCGCTCGGATCTCAATTCTCTCCTCAACAGAAATGCGGTACCCAGCCAGGCACCGCATTTCTGTTGAGGAGAGAATTCAATGACCGCTGATTGCCCGATACTACATAGGGTGTGGGCTCAAGTAGAGTCACGCTATGCTGTATGCCGCAGTGAGATGATGGCTGCCGGCTGGAAGTGTCTGTTCGAGTCCTGGCAATCGCACCTCCGCCGTGCATCCGCGTGGAATGCCGACCGTCATCTGCATCGCTCCCCGTTTGCGCTCCCACGCGACACGCACATCCCCCTGTGCCGTTGGAACGACACCCTTCGCCCACGTGAGTCCGCAGGCGATCGGGGCGATTTCGATGCGCGTACTGCCCGGCGCGAGCGGGCGAACGCCGAGCACACGCGCTGACAACTGGCGCAGCGGAGTCGCACCCCAACCGTGACTCAAGTCGCCGGTCGTCCACATTTCGCGAATCGACTGCGTCTCCTCCACGATTTTCCACCGGCGCATCTGTGTGACCCCATGTCGCTCGAACAGTCCGGCATGTGCCAGAGCTTCGAACACGAAGTGCATGAAATAGGGCTGGCAGGAGTAGTCGGGACCGATGATCGCTCGCTCCAGAATCGCTGCCTGCTTCTCTTTCGGGGCGAGATCGTAGAGCACGGCGAGGACATTCACGTGCGCGCTGAATGTCTCGATATCCGTGTCTGCTGGAAGCCAGTCGTTGGGCGCGATCGAGGACTGATGCGGTTTGCCGTCTCGATAGAGACCTTTGCTTTCCGACCAGAGTTCCCGCTGAAATGCTGCCTCAGTTTCGGTACGCAACTGTCCGTAGGAATGCGAGCGGTCTGTATCGCCGAGCAGTTGTGCGATCCGCTGCCCATCGGCGAGAGCGCGATAATAGAAAGCGGTCATGTAGCCCTGCCCGATCACAGCGGGCGGATGATGCGCCTGAAAACCGGCGATTTCCACCCAGTCCATGAACATATAGTTCGGCGCGTCGGAGATCAAGCCGTTCCTGCCTCGATATCCTGTAAAGGTCGCGAGCAGTGAGAAGACCGCTGGCGCCAGTTCTCGAACGAGCGCTTCATCGCCCGTGTGATCGTAGTAGTCCATTAGCATCTGGAGCCAGAGGAGCGAATAGCTTGTGTGGAAAACATGGTTTTTGCACTGCTCCATGATCCACGAGTACTTGCGGAGATCCTGTCGGGCAAGCGCGGGCTGATGAAACGCGGCGTAGTTGTTGAGTGCGAGGATCATGTAGTCGCCAGGATCGCATATCGGCTCCTGATGATGCGGCGAGTCGAGATGGTGGGTTTGATGACAGATCTGTGTCGCCCACCGACAGACCTCCCAAAGCCGTGTCAAGCCGGGATCGCTGCACGCGAAGCTTCCACGATAGGCGACCGGCTGGCTGGCAAAAACAGCGCGGACTTCTTGTATTTCTAGCGGCTCCTGTAAGCCCGTCGCCCGTAGATTGATCGCCGAAAAGCTATCGAGGAATGGCAGTTCGACGGTCTGATGCGCCCCGGTCAGGGCGATTGTCGCGGAGCGATGAGAGCCGGGTTCGTCCGGTTCGTTCGGCTCGATATGGAGAACGCCGCCGCGCCCGCCGCGCAGAGTCAATCCGATAAATGCGGGCAGTACACGGTCGTACCGGACAGTGAATCCACCATCAGCGGCGAGCTTGACAGGGAACTTCCTGCCGGACATAACCACTCCGGGAGACGGGCGTTTGAGCATCTGGATCGGATAAATTGTCTCCATGCGCGCCGGAATCTCGCTGCGCATAAGCGGCTTCCACTGATCCGGAATGCGTAAGTCCTGGAACCACTGTTTCGCATCGTAGCCCTGCGAGCGCCATCCTGCCGGTTCCTGAGACGAGTCGTAGCGCCATTGCCCGTCGAGTTGCTGCCAGTGGGCGGAGGGCAGCGCGCTCCATCCGGTATCGGTCGTCACGATCGACACGCCGTCGCCCCAGATTTCACAGGCGAGGCACCCGGGGCGGCGCGACACTTCCCACCCGATGATCGGGCGGGCGAACACCTCGACGGCAATGATGTTTGCGCTCTGATGCAGGTACGGCGTCAAATCGAGGGTGTCGTAGAACCATTTGCCGGTAGGGGTGCGGTTATAGTCCATGCCGATGTCGGCGGGACCCCGTGCGGCGAGTCTTCCATTGACCCACAGCCGGTAGGAGATATCAGCGGTAAGGTGTGCGATTGCTTTTAGAGGGACAGTATCGAGTTGGAATTCGCGCCGAAAGAGGATGAGGTTTTGGGGAACAGTGCCCGGCAGTCCGATCCAGGTGGGGTTCCAGGGTGCGAGTTCGGAGGCGGGCGGCACGAATCGAAAGCCTTTGCTCTGTACGCCATCGCGCTGAACGGTGACTTTCCGACCGGGCGTCAGTATCGGTCCATAGGCGACCGCTTGCGGTTCTGCTGCTACCGATTCTGTTTCGGCTTCTGCTATCGATGCTCTGGCTGCCTCTGATTCCGCCAGCGAAAAAGCGGGCAGAAGCAGTGTCAGAGCGAGCGCCTCTCGGCGTGTTATAGACATAGCATTCCCCCTCTGTGTCGCCATTTTCTCGACGGTTTTGGTGTGCAGTCGCGCCATGCCGCAAAAAATCATCTTTCGTTTTGACACGCGTTCCGCCGGCTTCGTGCGCCTCCAGACGCGCCTTCGCCAGCGGGATCGAAGCGGCATTCTGCGGCAGCCGCTGCCACTGCGCCACCAGCATCTCGTCGGTCAGCTGCCACACCTCTTCGGGGACGCCCATCGTAGAATATCCTATGGTTCAGAGATCATTGCTGTAACGTTCCAGATCAACTTCGAGACGGCGTGTTGTCTGTTGGGCTTCCTGAAGTTGTTGGCGCAATATCTGATTCTGTTGGCGCAATAGGAAAAGTTCTTTCCGCTCCAGGCGATAGGCGATGAGTTCCGGGCGGTTGAGGCGCAGTATGCGAAGATGAATACTACCGCGTTCGGTTAGAGCGAGGTATGTACCGTCCGTGTGCTCCCGAATATGAGTGGTTTCGTCGTCGAGACGAGGGTGGAGAAGGCGTAGAGTGGGCTCTGGCTGCCAGTAATCGCCCTTGAATTCGTTGCAGGCATGACAGCAGTAGACCAGGTTGTCCTCTGTGTCCTCCCCGCCATGAATACGGGGCAGAAAGTGATCGACGGTCATTTCTGCCCCGATATTGGTTTCGCTGACGCCACAATAGCCGCACAGAAATTCATAGCGAATACGAACGGATTGACGCAAGGCGCGTCGCATCAGGAATGTCCTACGGCGCTAAAAATACGGGATTTTTCGGCCTCAATGGCTTGGCGCTCGACGCGCGACGCTGCAAGAACCTCTCGAAGATGAATTGCAAACCGTGCCTCACGTTCGATGATAGATTGGATAGCGCGGTTTTCAACTTCGAGATCGACACGTTCGACGCGCATACGTTCTACCGAAACTCGCAATGCGTCCTGTTCGCGCCGCGCTTCGGGAGAGAGTTCGACATCTTCCATTACTGAGCCTCCTTTCCATATCTTTTTTCTCATTATACCACGCCTGAATATCCCAATTATCAACCTGTCTCCGGACCCTTCCCGCGGATAACCATCACTTCCCTGTCTCACGCGTTCTGCGTCGTTTTGCCTTTATCGGCGGCCTGCGCGTTGTTGCGGGCTTCCTCTTTCTGCGCCGCCATCTCCTCGACGGTTTTGGTGTGCAGTCGCGCCATGCCGCAAAAAACCATCTTGCGTTTTGTCACGCGTTCCGCCGGCTTCGTGCGACTCCAGACGCGCCTTCGCCAGCGGGATCGAAGCGGCATACTGCCACAGCCACTGCGCCACCAGCATCTCGTCGGTCAGCTGCCAAACCTCTTCCTGCCCGAATTTTGTGGAGTGGCACTCATCTGCACTGCGTAAGACGTTCTACCAGAAAGTCATAAAAGCCATCAAGGTTCTTCCATTCCGTGGCGACCTCGATTCGTTTGGCGTCCGCCGCTTCACGGGTATATCCGGCATCATCTATGCGAATACCCAACTGCTCCATCTTTACGAGGTCACGACCGGCAGACTGAGTGGCAGCAAGGTAGACGGCGACGGTGTCGTAGAGCGTACTGGACTGGTGTGTGTTCAGTTGAAGTGACGGCTTCTGGTTAATGGCACGCTCCCAGACGGCGTAGTTCTCGAGAATCGTCTTTGCAATCGGGTCTTGCGAGCGGAGAAGGCGTTGATAGCGTTCGGAATTGAGGCTGACTCGACCGCAGGTATCGAGCGGCGTGATGCATATCGGCCATCCGGCAGTAAAAACTTTCTGGCAGGCACGAACATCACGCACTACATTATACTCCGCGTCTGGAGTCGCGTTGCCGCCATAGCCGTGCCGAACGCTGCCCTGCATCCCGACGATATTGGCACGCTGCGCGATTTTCGGTTCGCGTTCGAGGGCGGCAGCAATATTGGGAACGGGACCGATGGCGAGAATGGTCACACGCTCCTTTGACCGCATCACAGTCTCAATAAGGGCTTTCACACCGTCCTGATGCACACGTCCCCGGTACTGCTTCAGGCTAAAGTCTCCTATCCATTCCTGCAGCGGATTCGACTCGGGCGGGGATGCAGGGATGCCGAGTCCGATAGGAATTTCCGCCCGCCCGACCTGAGTCAGGAACTTCGCCACCAGTCTGGCGCGGTATTCCGGTTTGCCGAAATCTGTGACGACCAGTTTCACGTTCAACTCCGGACAACGCAGCAGCAGACCCAGTGCCCATGTGTCGTCTATGTCATCCCCAATGTCCGTATCGAGGATGACAGGTATTCGTCGGAGCTTCGTGTCGGCACTTATGCCGCTGCTCAGGATGCCGGTCACTGCGCCCGTCAGGAACGTGCGGCGCGATAGTCCTTCCCTGTCCAATGGAACCTCCTCCATTCGTGCTCAAGCTATGCATTATAATACTCTCGCGCCACCCTGCTACCTGTATCGCGGAGATAGCGAACTGCCCCTGATATCGCTTGATGAATTGGCATCCCATCAGGGGCGATTGGTGAAGATACCTATTGCCTTGTTTAGGATTTTGTTCTCCTGATTCTCCGGTCCGGTTCCCGCTGGAAGAAAACTAATTCCTGGTCTCGTGGGTTGCCGTTTTCGGGCAAGGAATTGTCGGGAATTTTGTCCATATGCAGTTTCCATCCCTGCAGTGTTTTGTCGCTGATGCCGTAACACGGGCAGATTGGGCGATGTTGCCGAGTTCGTTGGCCTGTCGGATGTCTTTTCGTTTGAATGCTTCGGTGTAGACTTTGCGCTCTGCCATGCGCTTCGTCGCTTTGTTATTGAGAGAAGTGTACCTGCGAGGTCGGGCTTCTTAACGCACTGCCTCTAGATTCGGCTCTCCCTCACTTTGGGTGCCGCGAGCGGTTAACACCGCTAGGCATAGAGAACTCGACGGCGTAACAGATCAAGGTTGGCGCGTCCGTACATCTGTCGCTTGAGCATCTTCAGCCGGTTGATGTGCCCTTCCGTCAGCC
>JBBQPY010000004.1:0-70032 GCA_038216735.1 Chthonomonadales bacterium | reverse complement strand
GGCACTCAGCCCGAAATCGGCAAGGGCGGCAAAGACCGCGCCGCGCGCGGGCAGAAACCTTCCCGACAGCAGAGCGAAGAGCAGGTGAAAGAGCCCGAGATTGGTTCCCAGAGGAACGTCGGTCAAAACGTAGTGTAGCAGAGCGCAAATGCGGTAGACTGTTTCCGACATTGGGCTTCTCCTCCGGTGAGTTGGGTGTGGAAACCGTACTCTACCAGAGAAGAGCCCAATGTCTAAACTGCTCATTTGTCTACATTATTTTACCGGAAACTAAAGACCTTGCAAATTGACTTAATCCTCGCCTGGGGCGTATGCCGACTGCGTTTCACATACCCCGGAGAACGCAGAAAAACTGGTGGCAGCTCTGAAAGCGTTGGGTTTCACTGTTCCTGAGCTGCGAGCAGATTTGTTTATGGCGGAAAAATCAGATCATTCGCACGGGGTCGCATCGATGCGGATCGAGATACTGACCAGCATATTTCAGGGGTAGAATTCAAGGAATGCTATTCTGCTCGCATCATGGGCATACTGGATGGCATTGAGGTTCCGATCATCAGCCTGCTGCATCTCAAAGCGAACAAAAAAGCAAGTGGAAGGCACAAGGACTTGAGCGATCTAGAGCATTTGTTGTAGCGCGATCCGACTTTTACTTTTAGCGCCGCTCAGCTCCCTGACCCATCCGTACGACGAGAACATCCCGACCTGGAGCGTCACACTATGAATCTGGTCGGGGCAACGCTGATACCATTTCTGCTGTAGCATCAAGAGTCAAAGATGTGCCTATTCAGGAAAAAATAGATTCGCACTATCGACTTCCGCACTGGAGCACAAATTGAGCAGATTCCAACTCATAGACCTCGTGATCGATGGCACGAATTTCGACAACGTCGTTCTCAACAAGTCCAAATTCAACAACATCAGCTTTGCAGAGGCGACTTTCAACAATATTAGCATGGCATCCGTGCTCTTCACGGACATCAACTTCCAGAACGCTAAGTTTCAGGATGTCAATCTGGCAGACGTCACGATCGAGGACGCCAATATCACCGGTCTGACGATCAATGGCTTCGATATCAAGAAGCTTATCGAAGCCGAAAAGCAACGAGGGAAATAATCAGCGAACAGTTTCTAATAACTATTCCCCTCACCTCCAACCCCCGCTCCCGAAGCGTTGAGAAGAGAGGAGAAAATGCAGATATTCTGCCTGTGAGTACGAAACTGATGGCGGGGTGAATGGTTGCTGTTTCTGAATGCTGGAAGAGGCGAAGACACGTTGTCTTCGCCTTTTTGTCAGGCGGTGGCGAATGAAAAAACGTCCTGGGTACGACGCGAGGTTGCGGCGTCTTTGCTTTCATGTTAGAATGGAGTTGAAGACACCAAAGGCGTGAATGTCTGAAGGTGTGCGCTGTCGCGTACTGTGGCTATTAATTCTGGTGCGCAATTCGATTATACAATGAAGCGCAATGAAACGGCTGGCACAGGGCTTAACGCTGATTGAGTTGCTGGTAGTGATCGCGATTTTTTTCGTTCTGGCGGCTATTTTGTTTCCCGTGTTCGCTCAAGCCTGCGGCTCCGCACACAACATTCACAATATGTCTCGCTGAAGAAGATCGTCACGACGACTGTCGCGACTGTGACGGCAGCCTCTCACACGATCTACAAGTGGTCGTCACGCAGTATTAGGGAAAATCCCTGCATGGCTGACGTCATCAGTGGATTCCCACTCAAGCCCATATCCCAGGACTGCGCTGATTAATCACATCAAATAACCATATTGTACAGCATTATTTTTTGTTGAATTGCCGTCGATTAAATGCCACCGAATACTATGGATCACATTACGAAACTTCTTCAGGAGATGACTCCGCTGGAATGGGCGGCTGCCATTACGACGCTCGCCTATGTCTATCTGACCGTCAAAAACCGGATCGACAACTGGTACTGGGGGATCGCCGCCGTCCTGTTCTACGCTGCATTCTTCTGGAAAATCAGCTACTATGCCAATGCAGCGCTCAATCTGTTCTATTATCTTCCCTGCTGTATTTACGGCTGGTGGGTCTGGAAAAAACAGGGTCCCACCCAGAACGACGACCTGCCGGTCACATCGCTGACAGGGCGAGCGTTGATCGGCTGGCTGATCGTATCTGTCGTGTTTTCGGTGTGCATCGGATATCCGATCGCCCACTCCACTCCGGACCCACATCCGTATGCCGACGCGTTCACGACGGGGTTCAGCATCGTAGCGCAATACCTTCAGGCGAAAAAGATCTTTGAGAACTGGTGGATGTGGATCGGTGTAGATTTAATCTATACCGTATATCTGTTTCCGTCTCAGGGAGTCGTCCTCTCGACGATCGTTTATGTTATTGTCACCCTGCTGGCGATCCGTGGCGCGATCGAGTGGAAGCCGCTGATTGGCAAGCCAAAAATTGTTCCGGTGAAAGCAGTCGTTGTATAATTCGAGGAATGCTGCTGAGCCTGTTTCTGCTCCCGTACCGCGGTCATAAGTACGAAGGAAGAGCGCCAGGAGCAGGCGCACTGAGCAATCGAACGGCATTTGGTATAGCAGAAGGTCTGAGGATTTAAGACGGATTTGAACCACTACTGGCGCCAGTTCGCAGAAATTCTATTTGCAGCTTTCCCAGAGTGGCGAATATTTATGCTGGACGATCTGCCGGAAGTGTTCTCCGGTCATACCAGTAGGAGTCTCATTGTCCGGGTGCCATGCCCGGCTTCCGCAGGCTGGCCAACTGCGCATAATCGGCAGTCGATCGATACCGCCGATGATGAGATACTTATTTTATTGGATCGCTTTCATGCTCATTTCGGCAATTTTTCAGATGTGCAGGAGAGCATCAGTTTCACAGGAGCTATCTCATTTCTCCGCAGACTGGTGAGTGAGGAATTCTGCATTGCCATCGCCATGAACGGTGACGAGTGGCAAGCCTCCATGACTATTCTTCCCGGACAGCAACCTGATTTTCTTTCTGGCCGCAGGTCGATACCTCTGCCTTCAGGCAATTTCGTTTACGTTCGATCCTGGCATGGTGCCTACGATGTGAAGCCTGAAATTGGTGAATAGCTATTGATTCGTTATGGAATGGTCGCTACTCATGCTTTCGTCATCCAATGGAGAAACTGAATTGAGCGAGGACATCTCACCGCCACGATCGTTTCCAGAGACCGTTCGGATAGGAACGATGGGCTGGGGTTATGCTGATTGGTCGGGACCGTTCTATCCCACCGAGGCGGCTTCCCGGAACTACATCGCGCTCTATGCAAAAACCTTCGACGCCGTCGAGATCGACTCCACATTCTATGGTACGCCTCGCGAACCCCAAGTTAAGGCATGGGCGAAGTCGACGCCACCACACTTCGTCTTCTGCCCGAAAGTTCCGCGTACGATCACGCACGAGATGCGTTTGATCGACGTGCAAAAACCGTTCACGGAGTTCGTGCGTGTGATGGCGCTCCTCGGGACGAAATGCGGACCGATGCTGCTCCAGTTTCCGCCCGATTTCACACGAGACGAACTCGCTAACCTTCGTGATTTCCTGCCACTGCTCAAACAGCTCAGCGATCCGGCCGCACGCTTCGCAATCGAGTTCCGACACCGCTCGCTGATCGGGCAGGACGTCACAGAACTGCTGACCGAATATAATATCGCACTCGTTTCCGCAGACTATGTGGGAATGCCCAGGCGATTCGAAGTGACTTCGGATTTCGTCTATCTCCGTTTCATCGGGCGACATGGAGCCTATCCGAAACATGATACAACGTACGGCGAGCGTCCTGAGGAACTGCTGCGCTGGTCGGAAATACTGCGTGAGAACTCTTCTCACTACAGCCGCGCCTACGTTTTCGCAAACAACGATTACGAGGGATACTCGCCCGCGACCTGTAATAAATTCAAAGCACTGCTCGGGTTGCCGGTGAATGCCAATCCACCCGCCGCACAGGGGAGCCTCTTCTGAAACCAAAATAAACCCTGGCATATTTTTTGATTCCAAAGCGCATAAGCAGTCCCTGCACGAACGTATCGTTCGTGCAGGGACTGCTTATTGCAGGAGTATGTGTCGGGTGCAGGCAGAGAGTTGGTTTTAGTTAGAAGCGGGTTGCGGTAAAGTCGAATGAGAATCGATGATTGAAGGTCGAGTACGTAAGCTGAAGTTCGCGTATCCCGATTCGCCGGCCAAGCGTGAATTCCAAATCCTGATAGCTTTCGCCACTGTATTTCTGCGCGGTCGCGGATAACAGCAGCCGATAGTTCTTGTTGAAACGGTAGCTCACATCGGCAAGGAACGCCGCTTCGTTCGAATCGAGATAGGCGCTGCCGAATAGTGATACGGTGATATGCTTCGACTGGGTGACATTGTAGGTCAGGCTGACGCGCTGCTTACCGCTTGCGCCGATGAAAGTGCTTGGTCGATCGACGAGATCGTAGGTAAGATTGACCGCGCCTCCGCCCTGCAGAGCATGGTCGAGCGAAAGCGTCGCAAGACCGATCAGCCCGCTTCCCTGACGCTGGCTCCAGAGGTGCCCAACAGTCACGGAGTTACTCAGCGTTGTGCGGGTGCCGATGCGCCATGGGCGCGTGAACGCGCGCATTGTGACCTCTTCGGTCGAATCGTTTTGCTTGGCAAGAAGTGGGTCCCGGCTGTCATAGCTGCCCATCGTGTAGCGCGTGCCGACGGTGAACATTACCGTTTTCGACCCGAGCAGATGCGCCGGATTAGACTCGACATAGGTATCGGTTCGCAGGCTCGTGGTCGGTGAACCCGTGAATGTCTGACCGGCGGAAAGATTGGTGCCGATACGAAAATTTTTCATCTGATGCGTCAGGTTTGCAGATGAGAAAAGGCTGTCGTGGTTCGGAAAGTCAAAATAGAACGACCCCTGAGACGCCTGACTAAATTCCTGATTATGCGACCACTTGAATCCCCAGTCGCTGCGGGTCAAGCCCGTGAAGCCATAGGCGCCATCGTAGCGGTTGTCCGTGCCTCCCATAGACGAGTAGCCCTGTATCATGTCGATGGACCAACCGGGCTGCGTGGCGAAGGAGCTGCGACCAAGCTGCTGTTGATGGCGCAGATAAAGGATGCCCGAACTGCGCGGCGTCAGATTATAGTAGAAGGGCAGTTCCAGCCCAAACCCGCTCGTGCCCACACTGATGAAGTGATCGGAAAAGAGCTGCTCAGAGTTGAGTGGTAGTTCGTAGTATGGCAGCGCATACAACTGCACTTGATCCTGATAGAAGTGTGGACGCCGAAACTGAAGCCGGTCACCGGGGAAATAGGTGATGCTTTTTGCAACGATCACCATTTTGACTTGCAGCTCGCGCAGGTGCTGATAGGAGGACGGTATCGGCGTTGTCAGCGGCGTAATGATCAGGTTTTCGCCACCGATCGTGACCGGTGTCAGCCGCCCATCGATTTCCGTCATCGCATAGCCCTGGCCGCTCTGCATACTATAGTAGAGACGTTCGGCGAGGAGAATCTTTTTGCCACGTTTCAGGGTTATGTGCCCTGTGGCGCGTATCAGAGCCTGATCAGTACATTCGAGCTGCATACGATCCGCGCTCACCTCGAAGTTGCGGAATTGCAGTTTCGCTCCCGCATCCTTACCATGCGCTTCGATCGTGCGATCCGAAACACTGTAAGCGAGGTAGCTCGGTCCCAACACCTGGATATAGGCATTGCCTTCGAATGTCGCTTCGGGATCATCGGTGAAGACGACATCGATCGGATTGCTTACCCCGGATAGACCGTTCGAGGCAACTGTAGCGGTGATGTGTGCTGTTCCAGCGATGGGCGCACTCGTCATCTGCGTACGCGCCTGCCCTCCAAAAGCGAGCACACGGGATTGCGTAAAATTGCCGAGGGTCGTATTAAACTCCACCTCGACATCCTGAGCCGGCCTGCCGTTACTGTCCTTGACTTCCGCAATTATATCCGTGGTGTGCTTGCCATCAGCGAGCAGAATCTGGCGTGTAGAGCGCAGGTAGATGGTTGCTGGCGCGGCGCAGGCGTAGGGCGATGCCAGAACAACGAGCAGCATCGTCAGCGCGATGATGATGGACGAACGAAGTTGTCTTATACGCATTGTGAGGGCTCTGATAACAGGATTGGTAGCATTCCTGCCTGATCCCACTCTAACCGGAACAATGTGCGCTTTGCACGACATGTTCTCGAGCGGAATCAGGCTGAAGAAGTGCAGAAGAGAGGAGGGCAGAATTTATGCTGCCTATATAATCATGGAACGAACTCAGCGCTTGAGCGGATCTGAACTCGCTCTTTAGCCTGCTATGCTACATCAGGGCGGCACGGGAGTCGATTTGTACTAGAACGAAAACAGCTACTTCACCGGCGGTGTGACAGGAGCTTCTTTCGCTCCCTCTTTTGGTGTTTCTTTTGGCGGGTCGAGCAGTTCGGTAATCAATTTATCGATCAGTTTTTTTGCCGCTATCGATATCGCTGCGCTGTCGGCTGTCGGCGCATCCGCCGTCGTGTCCGCGCCTGCGCTGTGAATGACCGCTTTAGCGCCCGATAGATCGTAGAGAGCAATGCTGATCACGAGATTGATCTGTTTTTTGCTTTCATCATAGGTGTAATCGTCGATGGAGGAGACGATCGCATAGCTATATCCCGTCAGCCCTGTAAGCTGTTTGGTTTTGACGGGACTGTTGTAAGGTGCATCGGCATCGGAGCTTCTGATCGACTGCTCCGAAAGCGCGCGACGAATCGCAGGAAGCGATGCGGAAAAGGACGCGATATCGTAACGATCGGCAAGTTTTGCTTTGATTTCGTCGGTCAGCTCGTCGCGAATATAATCGCTGCTGCCACCTTTAGTGTCGATTGGGAAGACAAGGATTACTTTCTTCTCCACAGTTTTGTCAACGCTCTTTTTACTCTTTTTGTCTTTTGCGGGGGGCTTCGTTGTTTTCTTCGTTGCAACCGATTTTTTGTTGGACTTGACGGTATCCGCTTTAACTGTCGGGGTCGCGGTATCCTGCGCCACCAGAGGAGTCAGAAAGCCTACTCCAATAGCCAGTGAGAATGCTGCAGCCAGACCGGTGGTCACACGGCGCGTTCGCAGTGTCTTGCGAACGCGGACAACAAAAGGATCGAAACTGAGCATATTGGAACTCCGTTGTACAAAGGCAGAAGGGATGAATTGCTATCTACAGCAATTGTGACGTGTCACGTGATCAAAATCGTTCGCTACAGAGTGCAGTGGCGTCCCAGACGATCCATGACGGCTACTTCCACTGTGCGGAATTGTCGTTTTGAAGTACGACGATCGAGCAATGATAGTCAGGATCGACACCGGCATGAGAATGATATACGATGGGTGAAACCGCGTAGTGCACGAGTACAAGTATGGATGCAAATCTAACAGACAGGGCAGACATACTGTTGTGTCTGCCCTGTCTATTTAGCTTAGCGACTGATAACAATCGGGCGCAGCTGACGGGATAACTGCCCATCAGACCCGAGCACAGTCAGTTCAACGTGATAGGAACCCGCCGAGATCGTAGCTCCCTGATTGTTCTTCAGATCCCAGATGGCACTGCCAGTCGTCCCACCACCAGCCGCAGCGCGGGTAGCGCTTTTGGCGTCGATCGTACGAAGCACACGACCACGTGCGTCGCTGATTACTATCCGAGCGTCTGCCTGATCCGACAGACCGTAGTTGATCGTTACGGACTGTGAACCGTGTGCCCCGCGAGATGGCGGTACAACGTCGAAGTTCGTAATCTGCACGCGGCCAGTTCGCACTGAAGGCTCGGCAACAATCTGGATTCGCCGAGTGGATGTTGTGCCAGTATTGACGACATAGGACGGTCTGTTTCGCAGATCGAGACTGGTTTTATTCGTGGTATCGACCAGCGTCAGTTTTGTACTGCGAGGCACGGAGCGTGTGATATTCGCCCAGCTCAGCGTTACATCTTCGTTCGGCGCACCCGATGTGACGGCGATATCCCAGACTTTCCGTGTCTTGTTCGAGGCACGCAGGTCCTGAGCGAATCGCGTACCATCTGTCCAGTCCTCATGCATGATGTCGAGCGTGACACCCTTGTTGATCACGGGCGGCTTCATGTACTTGAATTGGTCTGCTGTGTCGGATGCCTGCGGGGCGACCCCGATATACGAGTTGGAATCGACGCCTGTCGCTCCTGTTGCTGCAAGCTGAAGCCGCCAGTTGTTCGCTACGCCACGACCTGTCTTTGCGCTGAAACCTACTCCCATCAACGCCGCTCGCGTTACGACGGAGCTGAAGGGGGTATCGACCGGTGGAAAGATAAACTGGAGATTGTTCTTACGAACATAGAGCCAGTATCCCTCATACGGCTGCATTATGAAGCCGAGGTTGTCGATCAGTTCGTAATGCCACTTCGTCTCATCGGGATCCGTCGTATCATAGTGATAGACTGCCGGTAGGATCAGATTTTTCGTTGGATCAGCTGCCTGCTCCATCGTTAGCGACTGCAGAGAATCACCATCGAAGACTCGAATTTCCGAGAACCGGATGCCATAGATATAGGGGTTCCCGACCTGATTCCAGCCTTTCGGATACGAGATTTGATAGCTGCCATTCGCTTGCGTCTGATTGAAAACCGGCGGATATTTCGTAAGGTCGAGCGCAATCGACTGATCCGTCGCCAGTCGGTTCCGTATCCAGTAGGCGTTGCCAAGCTGGAATGAGGGCGAGTTATATCCGTACTGCTGCTTGATCGGATCCCAGCGTGCCAGGTCAGGGGCTGCCAGATTCGAATCGAGATTCGGGAAGAGCGCCTTTGAAGGGGTGTCGCCATTGAAGTTAAGCGGGAACGACTTCATTTGATAGCGTCCCTGCAGGTTCGGATTGCCCCTGAGAGTAATGAGCGCGGGAACGGGGACTTCAATGGTACGCTGCACGATTTTGCCATTGCCAAGGCTTGGCGTCGCGGTGACTGTATACGTCAGCAACCCGTTTGCCGTGCCATCGGGCATAACCTGCCATGTAGCGCTTCCTTCGCCCCCTGGCGTAAGATTCGATACAGTTTTCGAGGCTGTTTCACCTGCAGCCAGTTGCAGTCCCTTTGGCAGATTGATCGCCAGACCGACCGGCGAAATGGTAAAGCCACCATCGGGGAACAGCTCTGTAACGTTGGTCACATAAGCTGCGACAGTGAAGGGAGAACCCGTGACAGTCGATTTTCCGGTGACGGGATCGGGAGCCAGACCTAATGCCTGCGGACCGGTGACGCTGAGCGTCAGCGGCTGTCCAAAGTCATGATCGCTTTTTCCCTGCCCGACATAGGTGACGATTTTCGTCGGATTGCTGGCGTTGGCTGGCGGTATCGGCTGCTCATCCCAGAAAAGAGCAACACACTCTCTAAAGGCACGATTGCCTTCGAAGAGAGCATTTGGATCGGGAACATAGTTCCATATCTGCGGGTAGAGACGTGGTATGCCACTTCCACCGAATCCGCCGTTGATTACCTGTGTACCATTCAATATGAGGTTGTCACCAACGACAAAGCGAGTCGGAGGGGTGGGTTCTACACCGGAGGTGTTTGTCGGCCGCAGAAATCCCCGTAGAGACTGGTATACGGTAGGTGATAGTTTGTTGAATACCTCAAAATAGCTAGGCACCTGGGCGCTGCTAAGCAGAACTTCATGGTGAATATAGGGCTGATTGGGCAGCCGCACTGCCGCTGCCTGAAGGATATCTTCAACAAACGCCAGTCCGACAGTATGAGACTGACCGCTATGGTTGATGATATCGAATTCGAAGCGCGCGACATCATGAACGAATGAGATGGTGATGTCGATTTCTATGAGAGGGTTTGTGGTGGGGCCTGTGGTAGACCCGCCACCGCCACCCCCGCCGCCTGTCGATCCACCACCACCTCCGCCGTTTGTTCCGCCTGTCGCGCCTCCGGTTGTTGCGCCACCTGTTGTAGTTCCACCGGTCGTACCGCCGGTGGTGGGACCAACAGTCACCCATTTGGCTTCCAGATGTGCGCCCACAGCTCCCGGAATCTGAAGCCAGGATCCGCCTTTGGCAGGATCGGGCTGTCCGAGTTCGTAATCATATCCCTTGCCAGCCGTAGACTTGCCACCATCGATTCGTACGAAAACGCGCGATCCGAAATAGGGGATGGATGTCTTTTCAGGTATCAACTTCCCGTAATATAGCAGCGTGTCGAATGGATCACTCGCATTCCCGGCGGTGGTAAATACACCAATCGAGCCGCCTTGATTTTTGCCTACTCCAAACGACACCTCTAGATAAGCGTTGACTAGGGTGTAGAAGACATCGTCGTCGGTGAGCAACGTTTTAACGTTGTTATAGCCCGGCGCTCCAGGCGGCGGGACATAAGTGGTGCCCTGTGCCCGACCGGGAACAGAGGAGAGTGCGAGCGCCACCATGAAGAGAGCAAGGCAGGTGATACGCTTCAATCGAGTGAGCATTGTTGCTTTTCGCCCCATTAGAAATCCTCCCAGGTATCAGGTTCAATTGCGGTATGGCTGGGGGAACCACCACACCATTTGCAGCAATCCACGTATGCTGCGTTCAGGGAACTCGCGGATAAGTCGTTCCATGCCGGAAATCAATCGACTTCCGGCATGGAACTGCTCTGCGTCTATCTGCTAATCGGAAGCGCATGGCTGACGCTGGTTACTGCGCCATCCGCGCTTACTGCACGTATCTGTACTACATAGATGCCCGCTGCCAGCGCATGCCCGGCACTATCGCGACCATTCCAGGCGATATGGTTGTCTCCGGCAGTCACGGCGCGCGTTGGAGCCGGCCGGCTGAGAATTCTCCCGTTTGTACCGAGGATTGTGATTTCAACTTTTGCATCATGCGATACAGTGTAGTTGATATCATAAGGTGACTGTCCCGATACGCTGCGATTGCGCGGCGGATTGACCACGATATTGCTCAGCACTACACGACCCTGATTGGAGGCAGGTGTAGCAGTGATTGCAATGCTTCGCGTCTCGGCTTTCGGTCCCGAGTTGAAAGAGAAGGCTCCCTGGCTCTTGAGATCGATCGTCTGTCCGGTCTGCTTGTCGGTCAGTGTCAGCCTGACATTGCGGGGCAACGTACGTACCTCTGGCCAGGTTACGGTAATGTCGGCATTGGCTTGATCGGTCGACACAACCATATCCCAGGTTTTACTACCGCCGAGTGAACGCAGATCCTGAGCATACAGGGTTGCGTTATTTGGGCGCTGCACACCGAGTGAGACATAAGAGCCAAACTTTGGAGGCTTCGGCGCTTTGGTGGTATCTTCGCCATCGGTTGCTGTGCTCGATGCCCCGATGTAGGTATGCGCGTCTGTCAGATCACGTGTTTGTGCGACAAGACGCAGACTCCATGCACCAATTCCACGTACCTGAGGTCGCAGGCTAGTGTTCGCAGCACGCGAGATGCTTTTCGGTACACTTTTTGTCGTTCCGGACGAAGACGGCGGAATTAGCATTGTCAGGACATTTCCGCTGTTCAGATTGCTCGGCTCCTTCGGGATGACATAAATCCAGTTGCCTTCCCATGGGTTCATGGTTCCTGCGGGCAGCGTCTGGAATTGATAGTCGCCGCCAACATAGCGATAGATGAAAGGCAGGATCAACTTGGAGGTTACCGCCTGTGCCGCCGGGTAACGTGTGGCATTGGACGTTTCGATTACCGTTGTGCCGAACGCGACCGGGAACGTATAGGGATCGCCGATCATATTCCAGCCCTCATGGAGCGGTATTCGGACTGTCTGCTGAGATACTTCGCGGCCGTAGCTATCGACGAATGCGCTCGACGGCACTTTCAGGAAGAAGCCGAGCCCAAGGGGACGGATATCGGAAAGGTTATCGACCGGGTCGATCGGTTCCGGAGTAGTCACTGCATCTGGTGGCTGCAAACTGGCGTTTGCAGGCAGTGTATCGCCCGCTCCCGAGCCATTAATCGCATACTGTCCTGCAACAACGGGTTTGCCATTTGCATTCAGGACGGTCGTATTGACCCAACGGTAGAGTACTGCACTCGGGATGCCTAGGATTTCCCTGATTCCACGCGTCTTACCCGTAGGTGAATCCTGTGGTGTTTCAACGAGCGGTATCGATACGAACGAGATACCCGTCTCAAACTGATGCGGCACAATTGAGAACGACCGCGAGTCGGTGGCAGGGGGTACATTCGCATCGAAGGATGGAGCTGTGATCGTCAATGTTCCCTGCTGGAATGGTATCCCGGCGGGGAGTTTGTATCGGAAACTGATCTCAGCCTGCACATTCGGAGGAGCCGTATTGCCGGTGATGGTGAACTGCGTGACATCGTTGACTGCCGAAGGATCGATGGCACCATTGGTAATGATCGGCTTCAATCCCGTGGAAGTCGTTAGTACGATATTCGTTTTACTCAGGTCGGCGTTGAAAATCGTGAAGCGGAAACGCGGACGAAGCGAAACGACGGGCTGCGGCGTAGCATTGTTCGGGTCCGTGCTTTTGCCGGTTGACGGATCGATACCGACTGGCTCGACAACCTGTGCTGCGACAGAAACCTTGAGCAGCGCTGCATAAGCATCGATCAGTCCGTGCCCGTACTTAGAGTCATTGTCACCGGACTGCCCGGTAATCGATCGGTTAGCAGTCGCATAAAGTACGCTACGAGCTTTGTTGGCGTCTACTCCGGGTACCGACATCAGAAGTCCGGCAATCGCAGTGACATGCGGACAAGCCATCGACGTCCCCTGCTCAAAGACATATCCCCTGTTAAGCGTACTTAGAATGCCATCTGCATCGATACCAGTCGCGCTCTGATCTCCGCCCGGCGCTGCCAACTCGACTTTACCAAAACTGGAGAAGGAAGATAACTTCCCCGTTCGCCCAACTGCCGAGACGGTGGTAACAAAGGGATATCCTGCGGGGAGGGAACTTGTATTGTCGGCGGCACTATTGCCTGCAGCGGCACAGCAAAGTACGCCTTTATCGGCGACACTTTTAAGCGCAATGTATTCTGGATTGGTGGTATCATTGGGGTCTCCACCGCCGCCATAGCTCATATTCAACGCTTTGATATGCAGTTTGTCCGCGTTCTGGGTGATATAATTGTAGCTGCTGATCAGTGCAGATAATGGAAATCCTGCGCTTCCAGCCGGCACTGCACGCAGACCAAGACATTTGATGTTCGTCCAGCAGATACCTGCAACGCCTTTGCCGTTGTCGGTCAGCGCGATCATCGTGCCGCTGGTATGCACACCGTGCTGGTCGTCGCCTGCATGCGGCGTGATATCGGAGTTATTATCGCCAAAGTTGAAGCTTTCGGGCAGATACTGACCGATCAGATCCTCATGTCCTGGGTCGAAACAAGTATCGATGTCACATACGTTCGTATTGAGACCGCCCTTTTGCAGTGCCCATGCCTGGGGCATGTTGACCAGTTTGAGTCCCCACATTTCCCCGCTTTTGTAGCGTGGGTCGTTGGGTTCGACTGTTGGAGCAGGGGTGGTATCGGTAGGATAGTACAGCTTGTTGACACCGACCCAGCGGACGCGCTGATCTGTTCGGAGCGTCGTTACCGCTGCAGTCGTGTCGACTTCTGTCGCCTGTGCGACAGGCAGGACGACTTTGTAGCAGTCCGGCAGTCCTAGCGGCACAATACTGACCCCATTGACTGTGGCGACGAGTGCAGCGACATCCGCCTGAGAAGTATTGGGTTGTACGTAGAGGACGATCTCGCCTTTAATAAACGACGACGCTGGCGCAGTCGCTCGCTTATTCCCGAAAATTGGTTTACGTGCCTGCGCGCCAGCATCTGTAGCTGTCCACACTGTGGCAATTGCAGCAAGAGTAGTGAGGCATAGCCCACTGCGAATATGCCTGAATTTAGCATCCATCGTAGCAACTCCTTATCCGTGCGGCGGTCGGTTTTCCCCGCCATAGGTGGTGTCTGTGCGGAGGGAGCAACACCTGGTATTTAAAACTATTTGGGTTTACAATTGCGAATATCTTCGGCAGCGTGCCACGAAGAATGCGATCCGGGAGGAAAATAGACTCTGAGGGGTCGAATGAGTCGATTTCTCCTATTATACCCGATATATTCGGATGTATGGTGGCAGTTTTGCTAGCAATACTGCACCATTGTAAATATTATAACTCTTATGCCTCGTTCGCATTTGCTGGATATCGCTCGTTTGGAGCGAGTAGCAAGCTTCAGGAGAGCAAACCATCTTTTCAATCAATCCAATACGCTAACCTGCAGCGCTCCCGATCTTGAAAGAAAGTGAGTTTGCAGGTTAGCGTATTGTTCCAATTCCTGGATTGCCTAGTGCCGGTTGTTACGGTTACTGACAATTCCAGCCGCGCTGCTCGCATTGCCACGTGCAGTCGAGCGGCTCAGACCAGGCGATGGCAGCAGTGACGCCGCCGCTCGGGAGCTTCTATCTTTTCCATTCAGTTTTCTCGCGGCTTTGCTCGGCGGGCCCGGCGGGAGCGGGACTGCCTGGAACGAGAAGACCGGGCTGTAGACGAAGCGGAATGTACGATCATGATCGACCTGATTGCCGGAGAGCGCATTGATCGGACCAGGTACATCTTCGTCATGTCGCGCACCGATTCGATAGTAGAGAGTCGGAGTTTGCGGCACGACGCCTGCGCCCGGGGAGACGAAGTTCGTGAACGTCTTGTCAGCAAGCAGTTCCGGTGACTGCGTCAGGTTGATCGCATTCGGCAGCGACTGGGTAACTCCGTCCTGAGTCGGCGCTGTCGAGATGATCTGCTGTCGGAAGATCGTCTTCGGATTTTTGAATAGTCGATCGGTCGAGACTTCCAGCTGGAAGACATCGGCGCCGATGCGGCTGCTAAAGGTCGGGGAGAAAGCGCGAAGATCGACGCCGGTAGCTCCATTGATCGGGGTCGAGAGAAGTACCGGGTTGATCGGCGTTGCTGTTCCGGAGGCACGTACAGGGTCGGTCTCAATACACTCGACACTGGTTGTCGTGCCACCGCCGGTGTTACCGCCTGTGCCGCCACCGCCTGTGTTACCACCGCCCGTGTTACCACCGCCCGTATTTCCACCGCCACCTGTGCCGCCGCCTGTGCCGCCGCCACCTGTGCCGCCACCTGTGTTACCACCGCCCGTATTACCGCCGCCACCTGTGCCACCACTACTTTGCTGAATGATCTGTCTGGAAACGACAGAGGTCACCGAATAGGTGTAGGACTTGCCTGGCGTGAAGCCGGTATCGATGATTATGCCCAACGTACCACAGCCGCTGAGGCCGTTGCCACCACCCCCGCCGCCTGTGCCACCGCCACCACCGCCTGTACTGCCACCTGTGTTACCGCCACCACCCGTGTTACCGCCGCCTCCAGTGAGGGTACCACCGGTGTTGACGCCGCCGTTGCTTGTCGCGAGCAGTACCGTGACGCCAGTCGCATAGGGATCGTTCGGCGAAGGTCGGTCGATAATCTCGCTGCGTACGCCTGCGCTGACATTAACCGGAATTGCTGAGGTCAAAGTGACCGTTCCGCCGCCAGTTGTTCCACCCGTATTACCACCAGTATTGCCACCGCCTGAACTTCCTCCCG
Source organism: Chthonomonadales bacterium (assembly GCA_038216735.1). Lineage (GTDB taxonomy): Bacteria > Armatimonadota > Chthonomonadetes > Chthonomonadales > Chthonomonadaceae > JBBQPY01. Next base: position 54,457 of record JBBQPY010000004.1, on the reverse strand, counting down.
TGGTGCCGCCAGCAGAAGACACGCCGTAGGGGAAGTCCGGATCACGGTAGAGTTTATACTGTAGGACGTTGCCCTGCCCGAAAGGAAGGTTGGCGAAGCGCACGCGAACGATCGGTGTACCGCCTTCGACACCTGCCTCTGCGTTCACGTTCGTAACGGATGCCTGACCGCCCTTGATTGCGACTGCGCCGAGTACCAGTAGACCGAGAACGGTTGCCGTACGCCCAATCGCGCTAAAATTGACGCGCGTGCTGCGTTCGTTATTCTGATTGACCCCTCCGAGCCCGATGATAAACTGAGGGCGATAAAGAACGCGCGCGGTGTCCTCCGGTCCGATCCCGTTGTTGATCAGCACGTCAGCTTCCGCGTCCGTTGAAGCGACACGGGCGATTTTAACCCTGCCGACATTGACTCGGCTGCCGTTAGGCAGATTCTTCAGGATCACGACTTCGTCGCCGTTTTTTAGACCATCACGTGTGCCACGATTGAGCAGTACAGTATCGACGTTGATATTGAGCACCGTGCCGGTGACGACCTGCCGCTGCACCATCTGACGCACAACATCAAGCGCGGTATCACTTACGGCTTTGTTAATCAGCTCTTCCGGTCCTGCTGCGGAGCCGACCGGCACTTTGATCGCCAGATTGGACTGTGCGCCGTTAATCGGGTCTCCCGATGCAGCGTCCAAGATTGTAACTTCCAGTACGACACCTGTCACTTTGCCCTTCGAGTTGGTCGACGCAAACACGTCTCCGGTAAGAATACCGTCTGCGTGCAGTTCTCGGGCAACGCGTGTGTAGTCTGCCGTGCTGAGGTTCAGTGGAGCGTTGGGATTGCTCGGAACCGGAATATGCAGCACTGCGGCTGCGGCGCGCACGTCCTTGCTTGAAAACGGGCTGAATCTCCCCTGCCCGGATGACGACAATTCAACAGCGACGGCATCCGTCGCTTCTCTGGAAAATTGATCGATTTTTTTCGTTTTGGCATCAACCAAATCGGCTACGATCACTGTGAGACCCTGCTGTGTCTGGGCGTGCGCGGCGCGCGGGGACAGCATCAGCATCGGCACAATCATTGCCACGGTCAGCAGCCAGATGGTGCCACGTGTGATTGGATTCTTACGAAATGCGTTCAATCTATCGTCTCCTCCCTCAAGGTTCCCGAGCCAGAATGCTGGACGGGTCACGGTCTGGCTGTCTCAGTCGTTATCAGAGCGTCTTATGACTCGAAACTCGGTATAAACTCTGCTACGCTGCGTGGAACGCCATCGGCAGGCCGTTCGCACTTGGAGATGTCTGGCGCGCCACCCGTTTCCGGCAGATCCGGAAACGGGTGGCGGTGCCATGTCATGACTGCGGGTTCGCAGTCGTTCACAGGTCAGCGGCTGACCGGCAATTGTGTCGTTCGTGAAACGACACGTCCATCCTTATCGACGGCGCGCACCTCGATCGTATAGAGGTTTGCGGCAACGACTGCGCCCTTATCGTTCTTCATATCCCAGGTCATATCATTCACGCCTGCAGCTCGCGACCGTCCCGCTTCCACGGTTCGGATTCGTCTGCCATTGAGCGACACGTTTACCTGAACGGTAGCGTCCGCGGTCAGCGTGTAGGAGATCGCAACCGGACCCGGTGCGCCTGCGGCGCGGCTTGTCTGGCGAATTGCGACATCCATGATATCGAGCTTCGGTCGGGTCGCGCGGGTTACTTCGATACGGAAGTGACGCGTGATCGGCTTCTGGCTCGCCGGGATAACGTAGTTGATGCGGGAGCGAATGTCGAATCGGCTCTGCGTGTCGAGGTCGGTGACCATCACCTGGCTGCGGCGCGGTATGGTGGCGATCGCGGGCCACGTCAACGTTACGGGTTGATCCGTAATATTGGAGCGTACCGTGAAGTCCCATGAGCTTGCCGAAGCCGAGCGCATATCGACGCTGTACGAGCCCGATTTCTCTGCCCAGTCGCTATGGTCGAAAGTGACCATTACGTTCTGTGCTGTCGCCGATGGCGGGGTCTGCATCTTGAAGCCATCGTAGTGGTCGGAGGCTGCCCGGTGGACGCCCATATAGGCGCGGCTGCCGAACTTGTCTCCGACGGTAGCTCTGAGCTGCAGTTTCCAACCTTCGCTGCTCGTCGGTTCCGTTGCGCGTGTCTCGTGGGATTTGACGCCCCGGTTGATCAGTGCATTGGTCGATACGACCAGTGTGCAGGGCTGGAAGGCGCGTATCCAGTACCCGCGGAACGGATCCATCGTATACAGCACTTCATAAGCGCCGTTCTCATAGGTGAAGAGCGCGGCTCCGATGAGCGGATTGGCACCCGACTGTGCTGCAGGTACGTCGATCAGCGCACCGCTGGAGTTACGCACCTGAAGTTTCAGGTAATCGACCGCACGGTCGTACGGGTGACCGACCAGGTTCCAGCCATTGACCAGCGGTATCTCGTAGGGCAGATACGCGCCTGCTGCGTCTTTCGGCGCTGGCTTACCAGGACCTGCCGGCGCGGCAGGCGTTGTAAGCGCGACAATTACCGCAGGATTGACGTCCTGCATGAAGTAGCCTTTGCCGAGGTGGAAAGTATCCGACGGCGGCGTTGCGTAATAGACATACTTCTGCGTGGGCGCATCCCATGAGACGAAAGCGAACGTATTGTTCACGTCTCCGGCCGGTATGTTGAGCAGCGATACGATGTCCGTCGGGTACTCGTAGGGCGAGGACACGAGCGTCAGTGTATTCGGGAACGTGAAGAGCGGATCAAGCGTGAAGTTGACGCCCTTCGTTTCTGCACCAGTTGTGATCGATACCGTCTGCGTGTCAGGGTTCGGTTTAGGGGTGTACCCTGGTTTCGTCGCCGTCACTGTCACCGTGCCGCCTGCAGCGACGTTGGGAATGGTGTAGTTGAAGGTGTACCCATTGACGGTCTGTACCGCGCCGGTTGTTACGGTGTAGACTTTGCCTGCCAGATCGGTAACTGTAATCGTTGCCCCGGCGACAGGAGTTCCTGTCGATGTGGCAACCAATCCGCTGAGCGAGCCCGGTGGGATCTGTTTCAGCGCGAAGTTGATGCCTGGCGTATTCACTTGCGTGTTGACGTTCGCACTGATCGACGCGCTCGTTGCGAAGCCCGGTGCGGAGGCGACAACACCATAGGTTCCCGGATCGACTCCGGCGATTGTATAGGTTCCGTCCGCTGCCGTAGTCGCAGTGAACACGGTTGTTCCGTTGGTCGCTGTGACGGTGGCATTAGGGATCGGCGTTGTCGTTGCGGCGCCGGTAACAGGATCTGCGACGACGACAATACCGCTGATCGTACCCGGAAGCTGTTTGAGCTGGAAGTTCTGTACCAGTGTCGTGCTATTGGCGACCACGAGCGGGCCAGTCGGCACGGCTGGGACGCTCGAAGCGAACCCGAGTGCGGCGATGTTGATGATATTGAGCGTATAGGTTCCTGCGGGCAGGGTTATCGTATAGGAGCCGTCAGAACGGGTCACTGCCTGGTAGGAGACCGGATTGGCGGGATCGGTGTTATCGCTAGCCACTACGATCGCGCCGGGTACAGGATTGTTGCCGACAAGCGTCGTAACGGTTCCGCTGATACTGCCGGGCTGCGCTGCAGTCAGGAAGAAGTTCTGCGAACTCTGGTAGCCGCCATGGAACACCTGCCCCTGTGCATGCTGAACGACCGTGCCCGGGCTGCTTGCATCCAGTCCATATACGCCTGTCGGGTCAAGCCCCGATAGAACGTACGAACCGTCTGCCAGTGTGCGAGCCGTTGCCGATGTCTGAACAGGCTTGCCAGGAAGCTGACGTGTTGCTCGAACGAAGGCTCCCTTGATCGGCTGCGTTGCGCCGCCCGCCGGATTGATGACGCGCACGAAACCGACGATTCTACCGGTACGTAGATAGTCGAGCACGTTATGGGTCATTTCCGCGCGGCGCCCGATGACAGCCAGGTTACCTAGCGCGTACGTTTCCGGATTGATCGCTTCCCAGCCGAAAGGCGAGTAGACGATTTTGCCATGTGTAGTTGCATCGGTAGCCCAGACGACTGCGGGCGAACCATCATTATAGATAGCATCGATGCCAGCGACATCCGTGCCGAGGGTAGCACCCTGCGGGAAGCTGATCTCATCGGGAGAACCGATCCCCGCGAGGTTGTTTGGAGAAGCCCATGATCGGACATTGCCTGGTGTGCTTCCAATGAAGATCGAATTCATCATTGGGGCGTCGCCTGGCGGAATCGTTTTCGTCAGGTTCCCATACAGGTGATAGGCAGGATCATACCAGGTCGACAAACCGACCGGATGGAACCCGACTTTCTTGTTATTTGTATCGGTCGGTGGTTTGATTTCATCGTCCGGCGCCACGATGACTGCCGTGTCCCTCACGAAGCCCGAGTGAAGCGTGTTGTTCAGGAAGTCGTTGCTGCCGCCGGTGCCGCCGGTGCCGTTGAGCGTCAGACCGAAAGCGACATCCTCGCCGTTGACGAACAGGCGTCCACCACGCTTGACGAAGTTGCTCAGGCGGAGCTGAACATCGGCGTCGAGCAGCGTACCGGGTCCGACGAACAGGTCGCCGAGATAAGGCGCGTGCCAGATGACACATCGTTCAGCAACGAGCACGTCTTTGCCAGTCGGGTTGGCCGGGTCGAGAATGTCTGGTGGCTGAGTCTCGATGTGCGGACCGTACTGGTTCAGGATCGAGTCCGGCACCGGTCCACGCGACTGTATGCGCCAGATGTCGTACTGACCGGTTACGGGTCTGCCCGATGCATCGTTGGTCAGCGCGTCCTGATAAGACAGGTCGCCGAGCGGCTGCATCACTACAGGAGCTTTAGGCTGCGCCCAGGTGTGGAAGAAGATTGGATCCAGATAGCCCGTCGGAATGATCGACGGATCCATTTCCGTCATCCAGCTTTCGGTTGCATAACGGGTATAGAGGGACGCGCTATTGAAGGAGCCGCTTGCCCCGCCCGCGCCGAACTGACCGCTGAGGAACTTCTGCCCTGCATCATAGTCATTGATGTAGAGTACCTGCCCCTTGCCCTGCCATGGCTGTGTCGTGAAACCCCAGACGTTATCGTAGATTTTCCAGTTAATGGATCGCTGCGGCTGGGTCGGGTCTGCGTTCTCGAAGGGATCGACGGCTTTGTCGCGTACGATCACGTCGATGTACCAGTCGCTCGGCGTCGGAGGCGTCTGCCACTTAGCCGAATAAACACCGTTACCACTGGGATCTGGTTCGAGCTTTAGCCAGCAGGTCTGCGCATTGCCGGCAGGCTGCGGGTAGGTTGGATAGTCCGGGAAGTTGGCGAAATCGTTTCCGGAGAAAGCGATCTGATCGTTCGTGCCGGCAACGAATTTATTCAGACCAGGCCATCCGGCGTTGGCGCCGTTCGAGCCGGGGTCTTTATAGTAGGCTTTGGAACTGGTGTCGCCCGTGACGACACCCTGACAGTCGAGTTCGAAAGGCGCCGGGAAGGCAAAGTTGCTGGCGTCCACGTGTCCATCCGCGAGTCCATAGAAGTCGCCGACGGTGTAGGTTTTATGCTCTGTCAAATCCGAGCTTTGCGGTCCACTGTTCGGATTCTTGATCTGAACGTAGACCTCGCCGATGCCGCTCTCGTAGTCAACAGCGCGAACTTTGAACACGACGACTTCGCCCGGGCTGACTTCCCGCACGGAAGCGCCCGTCGTATCGTTTGCACGCTCGACATGGACGATCTCATTGGAAGGGATGTCGTATTTCAGCAGAGACGGCGCATTGAGATCGAAGATCGTCGCCGCCCAGAGTTCACTGTTTCCGCCCTTATCGCTGAAGAAAGCGATGCGATAGGAGCTGATATACTGCGGCCAGGTGGGCGTATCTTCGTTGGAAGTGTGGTTAGAATCGAAGTCGAACGAAGGGTCGTTCGGATCGATCGCCGTATCTGGCTCGCTGGTACGGAGTTTGTGCGGATTGTTAGTGGCGCTCTCGCCCTGGGTTACCGTGTAGCGGTTCAGCGGATCGGGCGCGACACTCGCGTACATCCAGTAGATGTCCGTGGTCGAGCCGATGCCAGTCGGTACACCGGGCTGTGTTGGGTCGCCGTCGACGCGGGTGCTGGCGAAGGCGAGCAGCAGCTGACTTGCTTTCTCCTGGTTGCCTGCCGCATCGGACTGTGATGGAACGATCCCGAGTGGGTCGGGCGAAGTGGTGCTCCACGCGGGGTTGCGATTGCTGCTCGCCACGCCGGCAATCGCCAGATTGGTGATTTTTTTCGGGTAGGGCGCAAACAGGTTGTTGGAGATCACCCAGATGTCGTCATGGCCGTCGGTATTGGCGACTGCCTGAAGCGGAGCCGTAACGTTGGTGAAGCTGCCAGTATTGCTTGTGAAGGCGATAACGCTGCCGCCGCCTGCGGTCGCTGGCGACCAAGCGGGCGAATAGTCGTTCGTCGGGCCGGTGGTAAGCTGCGTAATCTTGCCGGAGATCACGTTAATTACGAAGAGATGATAGGCTGGCTCCGCAGGCAATTTACCGCTGAAGGCGATCTGCTGTCCGCCCGGATCCCAGGTCGGATGGCGGACATCGGTAAAAGGAAATGGATTCGAGCCGAAGGTCGCATTGGTCAACTTGACCGGCGCCGCGCCTTTGATCGTGAGATCCATCGTATACAGGTCGAAGCCCGTTGTGGAAGGATTGACGATGTTTGCGCCAAGATTGGTGAACTTTCCGTTGGCGACGAAAGCGAGCGTGTTTCCGCCGCGTGTGACTGCGGGCTCGATATTGTTGTTGCCGACGGTCGGAGTGACAGCGGTGACGCCAGAGCCATCCGGAAACTCTCGATAGACGTTGAATATCTGGTCGGTGCGCTCCGTGGTATCGAGTTCGCTCGTACGGTCGCTGTCGAAGTAGATGTACTTCTCATCGGCAGTCCAGAACGGATGTTGATTTTTGGAAGGCGCCGGGGTTTTCGGACTGGTGATCGGCGTGGTATTGGTCGGGTCCGGATTGGGCGCATAGCCGTAAGTCAGCAGCACTGTCTGACGGATAACGTTGTTATCGCCGGGCGCGCGCGTCCCTTTTTTAACGCCCTTGCTGCTTTTGCCGCGCGGGACGTAGGTGACTTTAGTGACCCATGGCGGCAGTTTGTCCATCCTGCCAATGCCAGGGTGTATCATGCGACCGCCCGCAGCGCGGGTTCGCGCAATGATGGCTTCGATGTTCTTCCGTGGGTCGGAGACGGAGGCTTTCTTTGGCGCGCCCGGGGCGTTTCGTACGGTCGCTATAGAGCTAGAGTTGCGGGCGCGAGTTTGCGCCTGAGCAACGCTGGCAGCGACGACGAGGGAAAGCACGGAAGAGATGATGTGCCGGACAAAATTATTTCGTTTGGCTCTGTTCAAGGCGAGTCCTACCTCCTGTGTGGAACACGTTGCAACACGCTTCGGCATGCTTTTGAAGGGGGAAGCCTGCACAGCCGGAGCGGGGTTTTCCGGCATTTGGTCTACGAGCATTTTGTGGCGCAGCGGATTTCAATTTCCGGCGCGACAGTGTGGATAGGGCGGTGGGCCGCCTGCGTCCCGACTTTCAGAAAATGTCTCTATATTATTGAGAAGCATTTCGCTGGAGGCAGGCGATGTACCCTGCATAGAACACGGGCACAAAGAGTGAACAGATAGGAAGTACGGAATGAAAACGTACCCGCGAACGTAAAGATGAAACACATCAGAAAAAATACGTGAAATACAGCACTCGATGAATCCTCGATAAATCCCGGGAGAAAACCCAGAGTCGATCGAAGAGCAGTTCAGCCCGTGCTTATTCGGTGGGCGCAATCAACGCGTTTCCGATCGGGAGCATTTCAGCGGGCAATTTCAGGCGCGGTCTCCGGGGGAAGCACACAGCGCCGAAAGTGGTATCAGCAGAAATATCAGCCATCTGAGCGACACGCCTGCCAGATGTGCAGCCAGGATGTGAGATGGTATTTGCACAGGCAGCCGAAGGGGTATGGCATCTGACTGCGTCGCCCGCAGACAGCGGCTCCTGTCAGGTTCGGATTATAACATAACGACTCTCAGAACGCAAGCATTTTTTTTGCCGGGGCAGTAGATCGGGCCTTGGCAGCGTCATTCGGCGCCTGTACGAGCGCGCGCTGGCGATCTTTTAGGCAGTTCTCATCGGCGATTTCGTCACTTCTAAGCTGCGAGTTTAGCATGGCAAATGCCTTCGCACCGATCGAATGAAGCTGCGGAAGATGCGGTCTGGCGCGAATGACACAGCGCCGAAATACTAATCGAAATCACTGAAACAGAGTCCGAGTCATCAGTGGAGAAATCAGGACAGGCTGCCACCTCAAATCATGAACAGATCATTTCAGCGCATCGTTCCAGGCGTCTAGCTATACTGTTGCCATACTCGCAGCGCAGAAGCTCTCAGATCGGAAAGGCTGCCGTCATTGTAAATTACGGCATCGGCACGCGCAATCTTTGCTGCAATTGGCATCTGCGCGGCAATTCTGCGCTGCGCTTCGTGCTCATCCAGGCCGTTACGCGAGAGCAGGCGAGCGACCTGTGTCGTTTCAGACGCAGTGACAACGACGATATGTTCGAACCAGTCCTGAAAATTTGTCTCGAATAACAGAGGGATTTCGACGGCGATAGTCGTGGTCGGAGCAAAGTCTTCTCGCACTGCCTCGATCTGTGCGCGAAGCAGCCGCGTCGTCGGGGGATGGATGATGCGGTTGAGCGCATTCAGCGCGTCCGTATCTGCAAAAACCTTAGTGCCGAGCAGCATTCTATTCAGGCTGCCATCCGCGCGCAGCATCTGTGCCCCGAACCGAGCGGCAATCGCGCTTAAAGCGTCGCTGCCGGGCGTCTGCACTGCGCGTACCGCTTCATCAGCGCTAAACACGATCGCTCCGAAGGATTTGAAGAGCGCAGTGACCGCGCTTTTGCCGGTTGCAAGCCCGCCGGTGATTCCGATCAGAGGCATATAGGTCATCCACTGCCGCCAAGCCGGGCCGATCAAGCGGGCGAATAAAGGGATGCAAATAGGGATGGGAGTATCGATCGACGCACGGAGCCATGCATTGCACAGCTTAATATACCTCTTGCATAAGTCTTCGAAAACGTGAGTTTTCGCTTCTTGTTACGCCACTAATGCAATAGGTACAGTGCATCGATCGTTAGGATAATCTATGCTATTGAGACAGAACTATTGAGACAAATGAATAGGTGATTGGAGCAGTGATGCTCCGCGGCGTCGGCTGATGCCGATCCGCGGAGCATACGCTAAACTACTCCTTTTTTTCGTCCGTCGCTGCATGCTCATCAGTAGATGGATCGACTGAATGCGCATTGGCAGGGGTCGATTCCGTCGTATCCGTTTCAACGGAATCCGATTCACTCGCATCCGAGCCAGCAATCGGATCGTCATCGAGTTCGATATCCCCGACGTACTCTTCCTCTTCAGTGTTCGGACGCCGATCGCGCTTTGTCTTACGCGCGGCATTGAAGGCATCCGCCATCGAATAGCGCGGTTCTTCTGTCGCGCGACCCGGCGTAAAGCGTCCGAAGTCTTCCTCACGATCCCGGTCATTGCCGCGGCCGCTTCGTTCGCGTTTCCCCGCAGAGCCTTCACGTGCCGGAGCAGATCCTTCACGAGCAGGCGATCCATCGCGCGAGGGTCCCCCTTCACGCGGCGCAGACGGCTCGCGCTGAGGTAAAGGCTCGCGTTCTTCCGGCGGGAGCAAAGCACGTATCGAAAGCGTCATTTTCCGCTCTTCCGGGCGCAGTCCGATCACTTTGACGGTGACCTCCTCGCCCTGATTGACGCCTGCGCCGGTTTTGCCGCCGCGATTGCGAGGCAGTTCCGCGTTGGGAATGATGCCTTCGACGCCGCCTTCGACCTGTACGAATGCACCGAAAGGAACGAGCCGTGTCACGGTGCCAACAATCGTATCGCCCTCTTTATAACGGCCACCGATTTCTGTCCATGGATCGGGCAGTATCTGGCGCAGTCCGAGCGAGACACGATTATTCTCGAGGTCCATCTTGAGAACGATAACATCGAGGTCCTGGCCTTCGCGCAGGATTTCCTTCGGGTCGTTGATGCGTGTCCAGGACATTTCCGAGATATGCAGCAACCCATCGATGCCGCCGAGGTCGATGAATGCGCCGTAGTTCGTCAGGCGGCGTACAACGCCATGGCGAATCTGTCCCGCAGCCAGACTCGATTTCGTCTCGCTGCTTTTGCTGGCGCGGTCTTCGTCGAGAGCCTGTTTGTTGGAGAGCACGACTTTACGCCGCTCTTTATCGACTTCGATCACTTTGAGCTGTATCTGCTGCCCGACATAGCGATCGAGGTTGTTTTTCAGACTGCCGTTGCCGACATGTGAAGCGGGCACGAAGCCGCGAATGCCGAGATCGACGACAAGTCCGCCCTTGACACGGTCGGTGACCATTGCCGTAAGCGTCTCGTTCTTGTCCCGGGCGATCGCGATATTGTCCCATGCCTGCTCGAAATCGGCGCGCTTCTTGGAGAGAACAGGAATACCGTCCTGATTTTCTGGCTGAAGCACATAGACTTTAATCTTATCGCCGATTTTAACGATGCTTTCCGGCGGGATGTTCGGGTCGCGGGAGAGTTCGTTGAGGCGGATGATGCCTTCGGATTTCGCCCCGACATCGACGAGCACTCCTTCGCGATCGACACGCATTACGGTGCCGGTGATGACTTCATTCTCCTGGAGCTGACGCATTGCTTTGTCATATTGCGCCCCTCGATCGAGGGCGAGCATCTCCTGGTCGAAGGCGGCTTCATCGGAAAGTTCGGCCGGGGCGGCTTCTGCGGAAGCTGCTGGCTCGGAAGACTCTGTGGGTGCTGCCACGTGGGCAGTCTCAGTGGGTGCTGCTGGTGTGGCAGCCTCGGAAACGGCAGCCGGTGGAGCGGGAGCCGGTTCTTCCGTCGTTGCCTGTGCAGCGGCCGGGGAAGAGACGGGGGCTGCCTCCGCTTCGCCGGACAATGGCTCCGCGTGCCCATTGTTCTGCTCCGCCGGCACCTCTAGCTCCGTCTTTTCCTGAACCATCTCATCTGACATAGTGCAATTCGCTCCTCTCAGCGCGGATCGAGGGGTCTGTCTTAACAGATCACCCGGATTTTGATGGATCCGCGTCAGGCTGACAATTCGGGCAAAAGGTGGTACCTCGCCCATGAAAAGAAATCTTCTGCAGCGGCTGTTCACACTGCGGGCAGGGCTGACCGGGACGATCATAAACCTGCGGCGCGTAGACGCTTTCGAAATCGCTGAGGTTGCCGCCGCTTTCGGCAAGCAGTGCAGCGTAGCTTCCGCCCTGACCGACCGCCGCGCTCAGCACGAACCTGGCGGCTTCATATAAGCGTTCAATCTCTACGACGCTAAGACTTGCAGCGATGCGCGCTGGATGTATTCTGGCGCGGTTCAGACTCTCGTCGCAGTAGATATTGCCCAGTCCGGCCACGATGCGCTGATCGAGAAGCAGCGGCTTGATCGGGGTACGACGGCTTCGCAGTCGCTCTGCCAGATACTCCGGCGTAAACTCGGCATCGAACGGATCGGGTCCGAGCCCGACGAGCCCTTTGAGCGCGGAAAAATCGTTATGCGGGAGCAGCCACCACTCTCCCCAACGCCACATATCGTAGTAGCGGAGTTCACGGCCGTCCTGCAGTGTGATCGAAGCGCATAGATATTTTGCGGGGGGCGTCTGTGCATCTTCAACGAGGAGACTGCCGCGCATCCGCAGATGCACTATAAAATCGACTTCAGCGTTCGACCCATCGGTCACTATTTCGTCTGTTTTAGGGCACGCATGCGCTGCGCCAAGGAGAAACAAAAGGTATTTGCCACGCCGCCGGACGTCCAGCACCTGTCGTCCGCATATTGCGGCACTGAAGGAGACGAGATCGGTGTTGCGTAGAACGACCGGGGAGACAGCTTCCGCGCTCACGAACACGGCGCCGCACAGATGGCTTACCAGCACACGCCGCAGCGTCTCTACTTCAGGCAGCTCCGGCATTTCGCTCCCAGCAAACCGATATTGGATAAATATTCACACAGCTTAGAATTAAGAAATGAAAAACTGAAAATAGGAATCGGAAAACAGAAAGAACATCTGATTGATCAAAATTCGAAGTCAATAACGCACTGTGTGTTCGACAGCAGACTGTAGAATCCTCCTGCTGTTTGAAGCCGCACATGATTTTTACGCCAAAATGGTTCGTTTTTTGGATGTTCGCAGTATTCCGCTAGGTATTATAGCATGATTCGACGCAATCGACATACGAATTTTATACGTTTGCCGATCAGTTTCGCAGATTCATTTTTAGTTTTTCGGTTCTGGATTTTAAGTCTGCTGTTTTTCAGTCCGCAGCGTGTGCGCGTGGTAATGCAGCAAATTCATTTTGCGTGCTGACTGCTGAGTGCGGGGAATTATGCGCATTGAGATGCAGCCAGTAGCGTCGTATCATAATGCGCACGATCGAGGCGAGCGGCGCGGCGAAGAACATCCCCAGCAGCGAACCGATGGACCCTCCGATTAGCAGACCGCCGATTTCGCCCCCCGCTACCAGTACCACGATGATCACGACAGGATGCAGTTCCATACGGTCGCCGATCAACAGCGGCATAATGAACTTGCTCTCCGCAAAATGCAGAAACGTGAAGAAGGCAAGTACGGCAAGTGCCGTACCCGGACCTTTTGTCGCCAGCGTCAGGAGAATGATGGGTATGCCGCCGATGATCGGTCCGATGATCGGGATCGCCCGAGTGACGCCCGCCAGAACGCCCATTACAAACGGGTATTTTACGCCGAGTATCCACAGCACCAGTCCGATGACGACGCCCGCCAGTGTACAGAGAATCACCTGTCCAACGACGAAGGCGCGCATAATGCGGTTGAATTCGCCGATCATACGCATCGTCTCGCGCAGATAGCGACCTGGAACCAGGCTGACGAATTCGTGTTTGAGTTTGCGTCCATCGATCAGGAAATAGAAGGCGAGCACAGGCAGCACGACGACCTCAACAATATTTTTCGCGCTCTCCAGCACCTTCGTACCGACTTCAGCGCCGATTTGCTGTGCGGCTTTACCGATATCGAGCTTCTTGATCCACTCACGTATTTTATCGGATTTGAGCGCGTCCGGAGCCGTTTTATCGTAGACCTCCAGACGTTCGGTTATCGCCGCGCGAATGCTCGTCTGATTCTCGATTACGTTGTGCACTTCGGTTACGAAAGGTTTGGCGATCAGCGAAGTTCCCTGCCATAGCAGGATCAGCGAAAGGATGAAGACATACAGGGAGGCATAGACGCGGAGCGCGTGGCGATGCAGGCGAGCCTTACCTTCCTGCGTTGCCACTTCACGGTAAAAGATGCGACGGTACGAGATTTTGATACGAATGCCGATGTTTGCGAGCGCAGTATGGAAGTGCACGAAAGCGCGGCGACGGCAGAGCCAGTCTACGGCAGGATCGAGGACATACGCGATGATCGCTGCAATGAAGATCGTAGTGATGATATTCCGAAGCCGGTAACAGCCATAAAGGAGGGCGGCGATCAGCGCGAAGCGCAGCAGCAGTCGCCAGATCGTACTAACCATATAATTGGCAGTATATGCCACGCGACCGTTATTTTCGGACATAATCGTTGTGCCTTGGTTCCATAGATATTTCCAATGTTATTTCTGATATTATTCTGATTCATCGGGGCGCGGAGTGTCGTCCGCGAAACTCAATTCTGCTTCAAAGTGTGACTGGCGGCAGCAGGGCTGCCACCGGAACCGGCGCGTCAGGGCGACTAGCAAGAGCTACACTCGTGTCCTCATTATGAACCGTAACGACGGCATATTGCCCGTTGTCTGGCGCACGGTGAATGTGAAGCTGGCGAGCATTCAGATCGAGCGTCCAGTACTCCATGATCCCGGCGCGAGCGTAAAGCCGCGCTTTGACGAGCAGGTCGGTGCGGATCGACGAGTCGGAGACTTCAATTATCAGCAGCAGATCGTCGGGTCCGGGGTGACGGTGGGTATAAGCGGTCGTAGGTTCTCTGGTTACCGCGACATCGGGTTCCGGTTCTGTGTAGATATTGTCCGGGTCGGGCAGTGTGATCGGCGCTTCCGACTGGATATTCAGCGCGGCGAACTGAGTAAGCAGCCAGTTCATTATCAATATAATCGCAATTCGGTGCGACGGTTTTTGACCCATTTTACTGACAACTTCTCCGTCGATTACCTCAAAGCGACCTTCGAGAAAGCCGAGTTCTGCCAGTTGACAACAGGTTTCGACCGTCCAGCGATGGCGATCGGGAAACATCTCCAGCTCGGGTGCGATCAGGACACTGCTCATTTCGTCTCTCTGAATTCTCGCGATACTAAATCATAAAATGGAAGCGGTACGTTCCCGCTTCCATTGTTACCGACTTTTAGTGGTCCTCGAACTGCGATCGCCAGCTACATACGGCGACGGCGAGTCGGCTGACGCCGTGAGGGGGCGGGAGTGCGTGGATTTCGAGGAGCGCCTGAAGTTCCTCCTTCACCGGTTTCCATCGCATCCACATCTATTATGGACGGAGCAGTTCGCAGTGTGGTTTCAGGACGAGGGCGCGGCGTGATAATAGAACGTTCGCCGGCTCCCGCTAGAGGCGCGCGAGGCAGTGCTGCGGAGCGTGCCGCGTTGCCACTGGCAGCCGCAGGAGCAAGTTCGTTTCTCTTCATTAGGACCAGCAGCACCGTCGCATTGAAGATCGATGAGTAGGTTCCGCTGATGATGCCGATCAGAAGCGCGAACGAGAACTCATGGATCACGGTCCCGCCGAAAAAGAACAGCGCGAGCAGCACGAGCACGACTGTGAAGGAGGTGCGTATCGACCGCACAATGGTCTGATCGATACTGCGGTCGGCAAGATCAGAATAGGATTCGCCTTTGTTTCGGTGCTGCAGGTTCTCACGGATTCGGTCGAAGACGATGATTGTGTCGTGGACGGAGAATCCGATCACGGTCAGCATCGCCGTCACGAACAAACTATCGATCTGCCAACCGAAAATCTTGCCCATCAGTGCGAACACGCCCCACAGCACGAGGACATCGTGCAGCAGTGCGATCACGGCACAGACACCGTACTTCAGCCCATCGGCGAATCCTCCGATCGCGAAGCGAACCGCCAAATAGAGGACGATCAGCGCCGAAGCAAGAAGTACGGCAGTGAAGGCATTCTTCGTCAGCTCTTTACTGATGGTGCCGCTAACGTTCGAGTAGCCGACATCGAGGTCCGTCTTGCCTTTATCGAGCGGTCCGACCTGCGTCTTGAGCGCGGTCAACACCTTATCACGCTCTTCATTGGAAAGCGTTTCAGTGACGACGGTCGCGAGATGTTTGGTCGCCTGATTCGGATCTTCCGAGACGACGGCGCGGCTGTCTTTATACTTATCGCCGAGCGTGCCAAGCACGCGCAGAATGTCGGAGGACGAGTGGCGGTCCGCAAAGGGAATCTGGATTTCGGTGCCGCCCTTAAAGTCGATGCTCTGCTTGATACCGCCGCCGAGCCAGGCGAGCAGCCCCGGCACGATGATCGCAATCGAGATACCCAGCCACAGCATTTTGCGCCGCATTACGTTCCAGGAGCGCACTCGCTGATCGCCCGTGACGCCGTAGACTTTGGGGTTCTGCGCGGCGGGCAGGCCGACGAGCGCGAACAGGAAGGTGCGCGTTACGGTGATTGCCGTGAACATACTGACCGCGACGCCGAGACCGAGCGTAAGCGCGAAGCCGCGGATCGGACCGGTACCGAAGTTGTAGAGGATCAGACAGGTGCCGATCGTGCAGACGTTCGAGTCGAAGATCGCAGTGAAAGCGCGCTTGAAACCGGTGTCGATCGCGACTCGCAGACTCTTGCCGCTGCGAAGCTCTTCTTTGAATCGCTCGAAGATCAGGATGTTCGCGTCGACCGCCATACCGATGGACAGGATAAATCCGGCGATACCGGGCAGTGTCAGCGTGATCGGAACCAGTTTAAACAGTGAGAGCGAAAAGAGTGTATAGAGAACGAGTGCAACGTCCGCGAGCACGCCGGGCAGTCGGTACCACCAGATCATGATCAGCAGCACAAGTCCGAGACCGACCATACCGGCGATAAAGGTGGTGCGAACAGCTTCCGCGCCGAGCGTCGCTTCGAGTTTGCGCGTTTCGACGATTTCGAGCGGCACCGGGAGCGCGCCCGCATTGAGTTGATCCGAGAGCGCTTTGGCAGATTCGAGCGTGAAGTTGCCTTGAATGATGCCTTTGCCGGGAATCACGCTGTTGATCGTCGGCGCAGTCAGCAGCTTCTTGTCGAGGAAGATCGCGAGGAATTTGCCGACATTGGAGCGGGTGGCATCCTCAAAGTCTTTCGAGCCTTTTTCGTTGAATTGAAACTCGATTATCGGGTTGTTGGTAGTCGGATCCGGAACGGCGCGGCTGTTGTCGAGCAGATCGATTCCGGAGGCAATGAGCAGGTCTTTATTGCCGAACACCTGATCCTGAAGCTGCTCCGGGGAGATTTCACGATCTGTGTTCTTATCGACGAGGACGTCTACTTCTTCCCCGGTCTTCGGGTCTTTGACATGCTTCTGTGCCCATGTCGAGGGACGAAGTCCGTCTTTATCGCCGAGCTGCGGGAGCAGATAAAACTCGAGGCTGGCAGTCGAACCGAGGCTTTCGATCGCCTTGCGCTCGTCTTTGAGGCCGGGCAGTTCGATGATGATCTGGTCGGGCTTCTTGACGATGATCTGCGGCTCGGAGACGCCCGTCGCGTTGACACGTCTCTCGATGACTTTACGCACGGATTCCAGGTTCGTATCCGGATTCCATTTGCCGTTGCCGCCTTTGAACTCTTCGGTTTTGGCACGCAGAACGACGCGCACGCCGCCTTTGATATCCAGACCATAGTGGAACGGTGTGTCGTACTTGTAGATTCTGTTGCTGAAGGTGATGATGAGCGCCAGTACGCACAGGACAGCGATGACCTGCAGCAGCAGCCGATTCTGTTTACCAGTCAAAACGAAGCCTCCGGGGGAATTGCCATGATTGTCCACGCGCCGCGGCCGCTGGGTGTCAGCGGCTCTCATGGGGGCGCGGGCTTATTCTGTGAGTTATGTAGAATTGTTGTTAATGAGCGGACGGTATCAGCAGACACCTTAACGAGTGCGCAAGCCTACTGCCGGCGCTCGCTGCGTAGGATTACCGAATAGCTACATTATATGCCTCCGCGCTCTGCTTGTCAAGGATAAGGGCAAGAGAGCGGGCATTTTTGACGGTACTTTGCAACAGTAAAATCGCGGGCAGGAAATGACAGCGACGCAGTACAAATACTCCCTGCCAGCAAACTCTCTTATGAGGCATACGGCCGAAAATACAAAAACACAGGAACGGAGTATTGAAATGGCATTCTGCGAACTGAAATACTACAACAAAGCGCTCGGCAAATCGACCGCCTGCGATATCCTACTGCCGGAGCAGAATAAGACCGGTCCGTTCCCGGTGCTCTACCTGCTGCACGGTTATTCCGACGATAACACGATCTGGCAGAGGCGCACGAGCATTGAGCGCTATGTCCAAAACCTGCCGCTGATCGTCGTGATGCCGGATGCGAGTATCAGCTTTTATTGCGATGCGGTCGAAGGGCTGCCCTGGGAGACGGCGATCGTGCGCGATCTGGTCGGCTATATCGATACGCTGTTTCAGACGAAGGCGAGCCGAGACGGACGCTGCCTGGCGGGGCTGTCGATGGGCGGGTATGGGGCGGCGAAGTTCGCGCTGAAGTTTCCGGACATTTTTTGCGCCGCCGTCAGTCATTCGGGGGCGATGCGCTTCGCGCACGGCGCTATGCCCTACGACGCCGACGAAAAGCGACGTACCGAACAGCGTCATATTCTCGGCGACGAGCAGATCGGCGGCGAGAACGACCTCTTTACGCTGGCAGCAAAACTCACGCCGGAACAGCGTCCGGCGTTGCGTATCGACTGCGGAACCGAGGACTTTTTGATCGAGCACAACCGAGAATTCGACTCCTATCTGACGGAGATCGGCTTCCCGCACGAGTATGTCGAATTCCCCGGCGACCATAACTGGGAATACTGGGACACACATATTCAGGAAGCGATCACATTCCTGAAGCCGCACATCGGGCTGTAGAACCTATCCGCAACTGGCTTTGCAAGGCTGTCGTAACGGGAGCGCGTCAGGGATTTTCGGCGCACCAGACGAAAAGCGCCTGCCACTCTTCGCGCTGCTTTGCGAGCAGCGCCGGGGTCTCATGACCATGACTGGCGGCAACCTCGTCGATAAAGGTGTCGGCGTCGATATCGGGGCGGGAACGGCGCAACGGGTGATCGCTGCAGCGGCGCATCCAGTAGTGGCTGTTGCTGAAGTCTCCTTCCCGGCGATGCATGATGCCGTGCCAGTAGGCGCCGGTCGGATTTTCGAGCGACTGGCTCAGCGTGTGGCTGCGGTCGAGGTCGTCGACATAGAGCCAGAGCGCGGCGGCGAGATCCGGTCTGGCGGCGAGTGCGGGATCACGCAGGACGTTCTCGACGAGCGCGGTCTGCTGTGGGCTTCCGCCGGTCAGTTGCGGCATCGCTTCCTCTAGCGGCAGCACTTCAAACAAGGGCGCACAGGCGGCTGCAATCGGTTCTGGCAGGCTCATCGCGGCAATCCCTCCTTTATGGACTTTCGGGGTCATGACATTTCCTTTTTGGCTTGTGAAACCCGGCCTGGGTTGGTGAGACACAGTCAGAATCCATTTTCTTACGTTTTATTCGTTGGGCATATTCGCGGCACGGAGCAGCGCTTCTGACTCCACTTTGGTTGGCTGGGGCATCGCTGGACGAAGCAGCGTGCCCGGCATTACCTCCGACGCGCTCGAAGGTCTCAACAGTTGCTTGCTGATCGTCTCCTTCTCGACAGCCATCTCCAGAAACGTCAGACATCGCTGCGCCTCTTCGACGACCTCCGGCGGTACGATTTTGATATAGGCTGGCGATGGGTGCGCGAGTGACTGGACGGCGGGTAGGCAATCCTCACTGCCGACCTGCTCGTACGCCGTAAGGATCGCAAGTTGAAAATACGTGTCGCGTGCTCGCACCCGTTTCGACCAGAGTTCACGGATATCTCTGTAACCGAACTCGTACAAACGTGGGCTGACGAAATGATTCAACTGCTTGCGCTGCGAGGCATTCAGCAGATCGGCATCGCTGGCTTTGAGCAGCGGCAGGAGACGAGTCAAGTTCGCCTTCGCCATATTCCGCACCGGTACACTGTCGATCGCCAGAACTTCCGTCAAGGGTTCGACCAGTCGCAAATCACTGATTTCCTCGATTTTGCAGGGCTTTTCCATACGCTCCATGCTTCGTTCAAAGAGACGCGCAAACCTTTTATTCCGCCGACGCAGTTCCCTTATTGGCGTGATCAGCAAAATATTAACCAGAGACAGCGCTAATACTATATGGTTGAACTGAAACAGTTTTTGGGTCGCATCAGGGCTCAGGAAGGCGATGAAATCCAGCAGGCGATCCAGATAGAAAAACGGAATGCACATGGCGACGGCTCCAATTAGCCAGATCATATTGCGCTTCCGGTTTGAGAGCACTTCTCTGCGCATTTCGGATATCATCTTTTCGACTTCGGCAGAAAGTTCGCTGGCTTCAAAATCGGCAATCTGTACTGTTTCCATTAATTGACTTTGTGATTGATCGTGAGCTTCAGAATGTGCCGGTATAGATAGTACATGGTTATTTTCGAGCCCCGCCTGTGCCTGCGCCGCAGCTTCGTTTTGCGCATCCGCGCTATTTTCTTCGACGAACTTCATTTTCCCCATGATTTTCTGTCCTTCGTCATTTTGGCGGCGGATTGGTGGCGGCAGTAGGCTCAATTGATTTCTCTATTGACGTCGCGAGCGGGCGAACGGCTTCAGCGATCAGGGCGAGCTCGTCCGGCTCAAGCGTACGCGGGTCGAACAACAGGGCGTCCGCTTTGATTCGCGCGAAAACGGCGGGCGTATTTCGGCGGAGCAGCGCGGCGATTTGATCGGGGGAGATCGCACCATCCCTCGATTTCAGCGATACGCACCAGGTCGGCAGATTCTCTCCCGGCAACGAACCGCCCCCGACCTGCGAATGCTCGGGCACGACCGAAATCGTAAACTTCTCCGCGGGCAGTACATCGCGAAGCCGTGCCAGAAGCCGCTGTGCCAGACGCTTCAATTCTGGTTCGGTGCGCGCCAGATAGCGCAGCGTCGGGATCGAACGGACTGCCTGTTCGGGATCGCGGTACAGGCGCAGCGTTGCCTCCAGCGCAGCGAGCGTCAGCTTATCGACGCGCAGCGCGCGTGCCAGTGGATGCTCCGTAATGCGCGCAATGTACTCTCGACTGCCGAGAATTATGCCCGCCTGCGGACCGCCAAGCAGCTTGTCGCTGCTCGCCGTAATGATGCTTCCGCCCGCCGCAACGCTCTCACGCAACGAACCCGATTCCCCCAAACCCGACTGTACGCCCGCCCGCATCGCCTGGATACCCAACACTTCCAGCGGCATCAATGCGCCGCTGCCCTGATCGTCCATTACCGGTATGCCCCGCTCTCGTCCGAGCGCGGCAAGCTCTGCGGTCGATGCTTCCTCGGTGAAACCTATGATCGCGAAGTTGGAAGGATGGCAGCGCAGGATCAAGCCGGTGCGCTCAGTGATCGCGTTGGCATAGTCACTTATTCTTGTACGGTTCGTCGTGCCGACCTCGATTAGAGTCGCTCCGCTGGCCCGAATGATGTCGGGCATCCGAAACGCGCCGCCGATCTCGACCAGCTCGCCGCGTGAAATGATCACCTCACGCCCCGACGCCAGCGCGGAAACTGCGAGGAAGACAGCGCCCGCGCAGTTGTTGACTACAGCGGCATCCTCCGCACCGGTCAGTTCGCACAGCAGCCCGCGCACATGATCGCGCCGTGAGCCGCGCCTGCCTGTCTCGTCGTCGATCTCGACGAGCGCATGATTCGCAGCCACTTCTCGGATTGCCGCCTGCGCTGCTTCCGCAAGCCGTGCACGGCCCAGACCCGTATGCAGCACGATCCCTGTCGCATTGACCGCCGAACGCAATGTTGGAGCCGACCGTTTCAGAGCGAGATTTCGCACCCTTTCTGCGAGCCGATCGAGCGTCGGCAGCTCCCTGTGCTTCCCGTGCGATACCCCTAGATATGCAGATTGAATTTCCTGGGACGTGAGTAAATTCGCTCCAACGAGAGTGTCTTCCCCTTGCCCTGACGAAGAATCAGTGGCAGGGAGAGGGAGGTTGGAGGGTGAGGGGATATCCCCATTTGCTGTTCGCAGCGCTTCCCGCGCTTCCTGCAAAACGGTTCGGGTCGCAGCCGTCAGCACTGCGGCAGGAATCGTCCCGGATAGCTCCGCAATCTCGGGCATCGCCAAAAGCGTCTGCACGGAGGGTAGATCACGCAGCGCGGCAATTGTCTGCTCGCCAGTTGTCTTCACTACAGTTTCGTTTTTGCCAGCAGAATTATCATTTTTGTTTCGCGCCATGTCACCATTATAACGAAAACGCGCGCCGAACGCAAAAAGAAAGCAAACAACAGGAATAACAAGCAAACGAAAATTGCGGAGAATGGGTTAGAATAAAGAAGCAGTTTTTAGATCCAGAACGCAACGGAGGAGCGCGATGATGCTAGACACGATCAAGCAGTTCGGAAAAGAGATCGAAGGCGAACTCGAGGGAAACGATCAAAAAGACGATCGATATATGGAGATACGCGAACAATTGACGACCCTCTCGCACTTTCTGGGCGATCCAGACCGCGACCTCGCGATACTCGGTGAAGGCAACACGTCAGGGCGGGTCGATGACGCGACATTCTATGTCAAAGCGAGCGGACAGCACCTCGGTTCGATCGCGCCGGAGGGTTTCTGCGCCGTCCATTTTGCGCGCGTCCTGCCGAGTTTCGACCTACCGGATCCCTCCGACAGCGAAGTGCGCCAGCTGTTGCTCGACTGCAAAGCCGATGACACTTCTGACATAATGCCGTCTGTCGAAACCTTTTTCCATGCCTACCTGCTGACCCTCCCAGGCATCAATTTTGTCGGGCACACGCACCCGACCGCCGTCAACTCCCTTCTCTGCGCGAAGAATGCCCGTGAGGCGCTGGCAGGGCGGCTCTTCCCGGATGAGATCGTCTGCTGTGGAGTCGCGCCCTGCTTTGTAGAATACACCGATCCCGGCATCCCGCTCGCGAAGCATCTCAAACTGCGCGTCGAAGAGTATATCGACACCTACGGGGAAGCGCCCAAAACGATCCTGATGCAAAATCATGGACTTATCGCCGCCGGCAAAACGATCAAAGACGTCCAGACGATCACCTCGATGTATGTCAAAACCGCGCGGGTACTGCTTGGAACTTACGCTCTGGGCGGTCCGAATTTCCTGACGCAAGCCAATGTAGACCGCATCCACACGCGCCCTGACGAACACTACCGCCAGCGTCAAATCGGGCAGCGCAATTAACGAACCTGTTTGAACCCCTCTTTTTGAGATATGAACTTTCGGAGACACGAACATGACAGAAACCATGACGGAACTCGAAACCTATAAACGCGGCGACCAGCCGATTCCCGCTCGGATGCTGCGCTGGCACCTCTACGGCGCAGGACTGGAAAACCTCGGCAAGTCCGGCAAGCCCGAAGAGGTCGCCGTTCCTGATTATGGAGCGGACGAGCTGCTGGTACGGCAGGACGCCTGCGGGCTCTGTTTTTCGGACACCAAGGTCATCGGGCTGGGCATCAACCACCCCCGCCTTACCGGCCGCGATCTCGCTACCGATCCCGTCACACTCGGGCACGAGGTCTCCTGCACGGTCGTCGGTGTCGGCGCAAATTTGAAGGATCGTTTCCAAATCGGGGAGCGCTATGTGGTGCAGGCGGACGTTTTCTATCAGGGCAAAAGTATGGCGTATGGGTATGCGATCCGCGGCGGGCTGGCGGAGTACAGCGTCATTCCCAAGGCGATCATCGACGGCGATGAAGGCTGCTATTTGCTTCCTATCCGCCCCGATACCGGCTATGTCGAGTCCGCGCTGACCGAACCCTGGGCATGTGTCGTTTCGGCATATGCGCAGTCGCACCGCGACGGCATCAAGCACGGGGGGCAGATGCTTGTGATCGGCAGCAAAGAGGCGCAGGCGCACGACTACGACTGGTCGTCACTGTTTGCGCCGGACAGGAAGCCAGCGCAGATAGTGTTGTGGCAGATTTCTCGAAACGATGTAGACAGAGCGGCGTACGATGGGCTGACGAAGGAGGCATGGGCACTGGCAGTTCCTACATCAGAATACACGGTCGGGCAGGCGATCGATACCGGAGTATCGGCGTTCTGGGAGTCGATGAAGCTCAACACGACCCAAAGCAACGGTTTCGACGACATACTCGTCTTGGACGGCGTCGCACCCGACACGGTAGAACTCGCGGCTGCGACGCTCGCCGATCATGGAATCATGAACTTCATCGGAGGCAAACCGTTTCCGCGCAAGCTCAGTCTGGACATTGGGCGGATCCATTACAACTGGCACCACTATCTCGGCACGTCCGGTGGCAAACCGGCGGATGCTTATGCGGAAGCTCGCGGCGCCGATCTGAAAGCGGGTGGAAACGCCTGGTTTATCGGGGCGGGCGGGCCGATGGGACAGATGCATGTGCAGCGCGCGATACAGCACCAGAATCCGCCGAAACTAATCGTCGCAACCGATGTCGATGTCGCGCGCCTGCAGAGCGTTGCCGATCGATTCGGGGGCACGGCACGTGAGCGCGGCATCACCCTCGTGACGCTCAATCCGAAAGAGATGGGTGATGTGGCATTCAATGCCGAATTGAAGCGTCTGACGAATGGACACGGCTATGACGACATCGTTTCGATGGTGCCGGTCGCTGCGCTGATCGAACACGCCGCCGATTATCTGGCAGAGGGCGGCTGGTTCAACATTTTTGCAGGCGTTGCGCGCGGCACGATGGCGAGCCTCGATGTGAACCTGATCACGCAGAAAGGCTGCCGTTTTCTGGGCAGCAGCGGGTCATCGCTTTCGGATATGCGCGAGACGCTGGCACGGGTCGAAAACGATGAACTTTCGACGAACGCTTCGCTTGCTGCGATCGGCGGCATGGCGGCGGCGGCGGAGGGGTTGCGGGCGGTCAAAGAGGGCTGGTTCCCCGGCAAGACGCTGATCTTCCCACTGATCCATGACCTGCCGCTGACGACTCTGCCCGAAATGAAAGAGAAAATGCCGAGCATATTTGCGAAGCTCAAAGACGGGCAGTTCTGGACACAGGAGGCGGAGGAAGAGTTGCTGCGCCTGCATTTGCCGGAGACAACATAAGAATAAGTTTTCTGTTTGGACGTCGGCAGCGCGAACGTAGCGCAGAAGTGGGGCGGCAGGACGGCAGAGACAAACAGACAGAGTTGGCGGCCGCTGCTCGCGGATAAGCAGGCGATTCGGGAGGTGGTGGCTGAGGTGAAAGCGGCAATCGGGTTCGTTCCCGACCCGACAGCGACGCCGCAAAAGGCGCAGGAGATGATGCTCGCGCTGGGCATCCGCGAGGAGGACAATATATTTTCCTGCGGAATTATTGCGGCACGAGATGAGGATTAGCAGGCAGTTTTCCCTCGGGAATAAATTCTTAGTCAGGAATTGCAAAGTGTACCTACGTTGCCTCGGAATGAGAGGCATGGTACGTTTATCCAAGAGCGAGAAAAATTGCAGGCGACATTGTAGCTAACCGGCGAAGCGGGTTTCTTAATTCCAGACTGAGACTTCAGTCCCAAGTGCAATAGACTTCAAAACTATTTTTGCGAATCAGGACAATCCTGGCCGCAGTTTTTGTAACACCCGCGCCGAAAATCTCTCATACCGAGTCATTGCTGTCCTGCATTCCACAGCATTCCGTAATTGCACGACAACTTTTAGTGTGTACCGACACGGGAAATCCAATCCCGCAACCGCATCGGGGAGCAACCACATGGACTACAACTGGCTGGGCGACTGCGAGAATTACCACCGACGCGACTTCGTAAAGGTCGGGCTGCTGAGTATGCTGGGGCTAACGCTCCCGAAATACTATGCGCTCGCCGATCAACCGAAAAATGTCGTCAATCCGGCGGAACCCGCGAAACCCAAACTGGCAATGACTCCCGGCGCGACCGCCGACTCCTGCATCCTGATCTGGCTCGGCGGCGGGCCAAGCCACCTCGACACCTGGGACATGAAGCCCGACGCCCCGCTCGAGATTCGTGGCAGCTTCAAGCCGATGAACACCAAAGCGAATGGCGTCCAGATTTCCGAACACCTTCCGCACACCGCAGGCATCGCCGACAAAATCTGCGTTGTGCGCAGCGTCACCAGCCCGACCGGCGCACACGAAATCGGAACCCATTATATGCTGACCGGTTTCCTGCCACTGCCCGGTTTCGCGGTTCCCAGCTACGGCGCAGTCGCCTCGAAACTGCTCGGTCCCCGCTCGGCTCTGCCGCCCTATATCTCGGTGCAGCAGCCTGGTGGCGAACTCGGCGCGGGATTCCTCGGCGCGTCCCTGAACCCTTTCTGTCCCGGCGGCGATCCGGCAGATCCCAACTTCTCGGTGCGCGACCTCGAACCGGCGGGCGGCATGACCCCGCAGCGAATCGACCGACGACGCTCGATGCGCAGCGCCGTGGACAACGCCTTCCGACAACAGGAAAAAGGCAGCGACACAGCCCGCGCCGTCGATTCGTTCTATGACCGCGCTTACACTCTGCTCTCCTCGACCGATGCGCGGGCAGCTTTCGATCTCAAAAAAGAAAAAGAAGAGCTGCGCAACGCCTACGGACGCAATAACTTCGGTCAGAGCCTACTGCTTTCGCGCCGCCTTGTCGAGGCGGGAGTGCGGTTCGTCACCTGCTCGCTCGGCGGCTGGGACAACCACTCTTATATCTTTGATCAGCTCAAAAACAATACGCTGCCGAACTTCGATCAGGCGTTCGCCGCCTTTATCGCCGATCTCTCTCAGCGCGGACTTCTGGAGCGCACGATGGTCGTCGTAATGGGTGAATTCGGCCGCACACCGATCATCAACAAAGACGGCGGGCGCGACCACTATCCGCGTGTCTTCTCGATGGCGCTGGCGGGTGGCGGCATCAAGGGCGGCACGGTCGTCGGAGCCTCGGATGCGCGCGGTATGGAACCGGCGTCGGATCCGGTGCGTCCGGAAGATATCGCCGCGACGATCTATCACTGCCTCGGCATCGACTATACGCAGAGCATCGCTTCACCGGAAGGCGTGCGCATCACCCTCGCGCGCGGCGGCTCCCATATCCGTAAAGCCCTCGCATAACGACGCATGGCTGAGGAAGCAAAGGCGCTTCTGAATGAGCGACAAAACCACGTTCGTTACCAACGCCGCGGTCGAGGCCGGAACGCAGAAGGCAGTTGATCGGGAGGATCTTCCCGATCAACTGCGCATCGACCAACTGCAAATTCTGCGACGCTGGCTTGCCAACGAGGACATCTACACCAGTGAGGTGGTTCGTGACTGGCTGCAGCGCACACAGCCCCACGAGGCTGCCGATTCGCTCGCACGTATCGCCGAAACCGCATACCCCGATCCGCATACACTCGGTTTCCTGTTGTTTCACGGATATATGACCGTCTTCACCACATCGGAAATCGTCACTCCCAGAAGCCCTGCGGGACGACGCGCCGGTGTCCGCGCCGCACTGCTGCTGGCAAAGCAAAATGACGCTCGCTGCCTCCTTCCGCTCATCCGCGTGTTTGAAACCTACTGGTTCTGGGAAGGCAAATATCAGGAAGATATCGAGTCGGCGCTGCTTCAATTCCTGACAGACGCGGCGGATAGTCCGGAAATAATCCCCTGTACAGCAGATATTGTCGATCTTGTACGGCGCAACTGGAAGTCCGGCGGTGGACATCGCGAGCTCTCGTCCCGGCGCACCGATCTGCTGATTGCAGCCCTTCAATGCCTCAAGGCGACTGCCAATCAGCCCGAGTCTCCTTCCAGGAAATTGATTCACTCAATCGCGAGAACAAAAGCGCGGACACCAAACCGCAGAAGGGCATCAGAGTTCGCCGCCGCTCTGCTCGAAAGATCATGAACCTGTCAGAACGTTTTCGAATACCCGTTTTTGCCGCGCGATTTTGCTTCGGTCGAACCGTCGCTCTTGCTGCGCTGTTCTGCTGTGCGCTGTGCGCCGCACCTTCCATCGCCAACGCGCAGGATAAGAAAAAGGATGACGTCTCCGCCGCCCCACTCGTTACGATCGATCATCCGGTCGCGGCGGTCACAGCGCTCGCCTTCAGCCAGGACGGCAAAAAACTCGCGCTCGGAACCTACGGGCAGGTCGTCGTCTATGATACCGCGACCTGGAAGCAGACTGTCGTCTGTCGGCAGATCGTCGATGCGGCGCGCTCGCTTGCCTTCTCACCCGACGGAAACAGCCTCGCGATCGGCTGCGGACTGCCTGGCATGAATGGCATCGCGCTTGTCTGGGACCTGAATCCCGCCAGCAAACCTCACGCCTACCCGCCCCAAAAAGACGTCGTCGAATCGGTCGCCTACAGTAAGGACGGCAAGTCACTGCTTTATGGCAGCGACGACAATCGCGCCTGCTACCTTGCTGCCCTTCCGACAGACAAGGGTACGAACCTCGATGAGCATAATGGGCGCGTGCAGGCGGTTGCCTTCTCTCCCAAAAACGGCTACGTCTTCATTACCGGCGCCGCAGATCGCATCGTCAAGGTCTGGGACGAGAAATCGGTGCACACGATCGCTAACTTCGACCAGAGCGAGGGCGCCGTCACCGGCCTCGCCTTCATCAACGACAACCAGTTCGTGGGTTCCAGTCTCGATGGCAAACTCTACTGGTGGGGGGTCTATTTCGATGAGAAGAAAAAGGTCTATGGGGGCTATCATTTTCGCACCACGCAGGCGCATGACGGCGGCGTGTTCGCATTAGGGATTTCTGAGAATCGAAATCGCGTGATTTCGAGCGGTGCGGACGACCATATCCGCATATGGAAAAACGACGGCGGTCAGGAACGCGATTTCGATACCTGCAAACTGCCTGCTTATGCCGTCGCGCTCAGCCCCGATGGTAAGCTGGCAGCGGCAGGCGGTCGTGAGGGTGCGGTTTACCTGTGGGATGTCGATGGCAACAAGTTCATCGACGCGCTGATACCGCCAGCGCTGCCACTCCCGCCCACGCCTAAACCAACCTCTGCTCTAAAAACTGCGACGAAGACAAAATCTGTCCCGGCAAAAAGTTTAGCAAAGAAAAATGGTATCGATTCTGGCATCAAATCCGGTAAGAAGAAAGCAAATTGATGACGCGTACTACCCTGCGGAACGCATTCGCGATACTATCGCTTTCAGGCATTTTGATTTTGGGCAGCAGCCCGCCTGTGCGAGCGCAGATGCCGCGCATCAACACGTTTTTTCCGATCGGCGGCAAGGCTGGCACGACCGTGGAAGTCGAGATACGTGGCTCGAGTCTCGAAAAAGCCGAGAAGATACTGGTGCATGGCGAAGGTGTGACGGGCACAGTGGTTCCTGGCGACACGAAAGTCGATGAGACCAACAAACCGCTCTGGCAGAGCAAATGTCAGTCATGCCACGAACTCCGCTCTCCCGCCAACCGCAGTTTGACGCCCGCGCAGTGGGAAGGCACCGTCGAGCGCATGGTGAAGGCGCGGAATGCGCCGCTCTCACCGGACGAACAGGCGAAAGTCT
This sequence comes from Chthonomonadales bacterium, assembly GCA_038216735.1. Lineage (GTDB taxonomy): Bacteria > Armatimonadota > Chthonomonadetes > Chthonomonadales > Chthonomonadaceae > JBBQPY01. Next base: position 25,647 of record JBBQPY010000004.1, on the reverse strand, counting down.
CTTCCTATCTGATGAGCGCCGCGCGGGCAGGGCGCGTTTCGGCACAGTTCAAGATCGCTCCGAATGCACTGCCAGGCATCTGCGAAGTGCGCCTCGTGACGGCGCGGGGCCTCTCGACTGCCGCGCTTTTCGAGATCGGAAATCTACCGGAAATCATATCTGTCAATAGCACTCGTGAGCAGGCGCAGCCCGTCACAATGCCCTGCGTCGCGAACGGCACCTTCATCGCCAACGGCGAACGACACTATTTCAAGTTCGCCGGCAAACAGGGACAGCGACTGGTCTTCAACCTCAAATCGTTTCGATATGCCGAGCCGACACAGCTATTTTTCAATCCGAATCTCCGCCTCTACGACTCGACTGGCAAGCAGCTCGTCGAAAATCACGGCTACTACGATCTCGATCCGCTGATCGACTGGGTCTGCCCGGCCGATGGCGTCTATACGCTCGAAGCACGCGACCTGCTCGGCAGGGGCAATCCCGGCAGCGTCTACCGACTGACGATGGGAGCGCTTCCTTATGACACAGTACTCTATCCGCCAGCAATCCAGGCGAACGGGCACGCGACCCTTTCGCTGGCAGGCAAAAATCTGAGCGGCACCGAGACCTTTTCGCTCGATACGCCGCAGCATACCGGACTGGATGTCATCAGTACGCCGCTTGGTCCCCACCCCGTATACGTCTCACCCTTCGCTGTGATGCGTGCTGATCTGCACCCCGGAACGACTACGCTTCCCGCCGGATTTGCAGGGCGGATAAGCAGCAAAGGCGCTGTCGACAAATTCGCTTTCACCGGCAAGGGACGCTATGAATTCGAGGTTTTTTCAACGCGGCTCGGCTCACGCTGCGCCGTTCACGCCAGACTGCTCGGTCCGGACGGGAATGGCTTCGCTGAGACTTATAACGAAAACCGCATGACGGCGGACATCGCCCCGGGGAAGCCATACACGCTGCAGATCGAAGACTATAACGGCGCGGGCAGTCCGGAAAACGTCTACTTCGTAGTCGCGCATCCCGCTCTACCCTACATCGAATGTGTCACGCGCCCGGATAATGTCACGCTTCGCCCGGGACTTTCTACAGTCGTCGAGGTGATCATTACGCGACGCGACGGTGTGGAAGGGAATGTCGAGGTTTCAGCCGAAGATCTGCCACCCGGTGTCACCGCCGCGCCGGTTGTGATACAGCCTGATCGCGGCTCCGCCTGGCTGGTACTGACTGCCGCCCCCGATGCGAAGCCGACCGAGAAGCCGTTCACAATCAAGACGACTGCTCACGGCTCTGGCGGTGTGTCGATCAATCGTGGCATGGCGCAGGAGGAGTATCGGCTCAACAATCAGCAGCGATTCGTCGATCGCTCCGAAAATGTGGTCGTCGTGCGCGGACAGGCGGATTTCACGACGGAGATCGTGACGCAGTCGCCGGTCAAGGTACATCCGAAGGAGAGCGTCGACGTCAAGATCAAGATCAAACGGCGTCCGGATTACAAAAGCGGCATCACGTTCTATGTCGTCGGACTGCCGTCCGGCTGGACTGCAGACGCCGAGGGAGTGGGACCCGATCGCAATGAACTCACCCTGCACATCCGTCCCGACGGCAACGACACGAAGCCTTTTCGTACCCGTGACCCGAAACTCACAAAGATTCAGGCGACGGTAATGGCGTCCGCCGATGAATATGTTTTCGCGCTCGGCAATCTTTTCATTGAAGCCGCGTTCTACAAGGACGAAGAACAGAAGTAGCGATAAAGATGGCACAAGATAAAAAGAATGAACGGTAATCCCGCATTTATTGCAGGGAGTCGCCGTTTCGATTCATGGCAAAATCTACCGGAAGGCGTCTATTCCCGGCGGTTGTTTCCCCGCACGAAACTGCCGCGTGGAATTCGTATGTAACGGCGCAGGGCCGGTCAGAACCATACGCGCACTGCAGGCACCAGAGCGGACGCCTTCCACAAGTTCCCCTTTGCCCGATTCAACTCCCCCGCCAGTTGCTTCCTTTCACCAACTCAACACTAAGCGGGGACAAATACGAGATGCTGGAGCGTCGACAGGGGGAGCTATCACGCATCGAAGAAGCCCGCCTTCCTATGCGCGAAGCGAAAGAGGTATTAGCCTGATAGAAAGATCGGTAACTATTTATCCATCAGGTGAATACTGACGTAACAACACATGATCCCTTCTGGCGAGAGCAGCACATTAGGGATCATGTGTTGTTACGGATCTCTCAGTAATTCGGTTCATCTTCTAGAAGATGAACCCCTCATGCGGCACGTTCGATAGGATCGATTTCGCCGAAGGGAAGACAGCCCAGGAGACTCCATTCCTCCGCAGGAATACGCAGAAACGCGCTGACGACGTCGGGATCGAACTGGGATCCACCTGCACTGCGTATCTCCTCGAGGGCGGTCTCAGGACTGATGCGCGCGCGATAGGATCGCCCTGTCGTCAGAATATCGAACGTATCGCACACCGCAAAAATACGCGCCTCAAGCGGGATGTCGGCGCCGCTCAATCCCTGAGGGTAGCCCTCGCCATCCCAGCGTTCATGGTGGCAGCGCGCAACCGATGCCCCTCTGCTCAGCAACGGAAAACTCATCAGCATTTCTGCGCCGGTCAGAGGATGGCGGCGCATCTGTCTCCACTCTTCATCCGTCATTTTCCCGCTGCGCTGCAGTACATCCTCCCCAATACTCATCGTGCCGATATCGTGCAGCAGCGCGCCATAAGCGAGCGCGATTAGATCGCCGATATTCAGACGTGGCAGCAGCGGGCGCGACGCGCGAACCTCATCATAATACTCTCCCAGCGAATTTGCCAGCCTCAGCGCATACCGGGCGACGCGCTCGGAATGCCCCGCCGGTTCCTGGCCGCGTCGATCCAGCATCGCCAGCAGCGATGAGAGCACTTGCGGGGAGGCGTCCTGCAGCAGTCCTTCAAGTCCCCCATTACGCAGCGCAATCTCGGTCTGCTCAAGATGGTATTCCTTGTCAGGCACTGGTTGCGAGGTAAGCGAAATCGCAACAGAGCCTGGATCGTCTGCTGAACGAGGCAGATCGCCGTCGGGAAAGAGAATCCCGAAGAGTTCAGTGTCGGTCTGCGCTGCAAGCAGTTCCAGGTCGGTTTCGGCGGGGGGAAGGCTCCAATGTTCGGTCTGACTTTTGAGGAAGGCACCTTCTTTCAGAGTCTCTTCGGTAATACGTACACAGCTAATGCCCGGCTTTCGGGACCGCCCCACAACGTTTGAGCTACCGTCGGATGAATGTCCGGGACTGCCGGCGGGAACGGAAGGAAATGGAGCAAGCGAGCAGAGCATCACGCTGTCGCGCCCGGACTTTTTCGCTTCGTAGAGAGCCATATCCGCTCGCTTGACCAGCATTCCGGGCGATTCTACGTGAATATGTTGGGCGACACCGATCGAAACAGTGATTGCACGGTGGGAAAACATGGTCTGTGAAACGGCGGCTCGTATGCGCGCAGCAACCTGTGCAGCGGTCATCGCCTCAGTGTCGGGCAGCACTACCGAGAACTCTTCTCCGCCATAACGCGCCGGCAGATCGCCTTCGCGAACAGTCTCTTTGAGAATCTGAGCTACCTCGCGCAGCACTTCGTCACCAGCAGGATGACCAAAAGAATCATTGTATTGTTTGAAGAGATCGACATCGATCAGCAGTACCGAAAGCGGAGCGGACGTGCGCTGCGCACGGGCGGTTTGACGCACCAGCTCTTCCTGAAATGCCCGGTGATTCGCTAGCCCAGTCATCCCATCGGTCGTCGCAAGCGCGGACAAAATCTTGTTAGCTGCCGCCAACGACAGATACTGTGCCTCGAGTTCGGCTTGCAGTTCGACCAGGGCTCCATTCGCGGCGGTCAGCTCCAGCGTAGACGCAGTCATTGCTTCCACTTCTTTGCCGAGCCGATCCTCCGTATCCGCGTGAAGGCGCTGTATTTGGCTCGTTTGCTCGGCACAGGCGCGCGCGTACTCGGCAGTGGCTGCGCCCATCCCACACAGCAGCGCCAGCGCTGCCAGAGTTGCACACGAGATGACGATCAGCGCTCCGACCGGCACTCCTTCAAGTGAGGGGATCGTAGAAAAATCAATGGCATGGCGAGCAATATAGACGGTCAAAACGGTACTGCATATCGCAGCAAAGAAGAGCGGTGCGCGTCGCTCTGACACGAAGGCTGAGGCAGCCACCACGAATGCATAAATCAGGAAATATAAGAGGAAACATAAGTTGCCTCGCCAGAGCATCCCGGGAGGAACGCTGAACAGTCCGATGGTGCTGCCGATGGTGATCCCAGCAAGATAACTGGCTGCTGCCAAATCGACACTTTCGCGGCGATTCAGCCAGATGGTGACGACATTACCAGCGGTAACGACGCCAAATGCCAGCAAACTCACATCTGTGAAATGCAGCAGGAAACCGATCGGCAACAGCAATATTTCGAGCGTGATACAACCAGCCAGCAGCAGGGCAAGGAGACGACTGCGGCGCTGACGCTCTCTGGTTTCAAACGGCTGAGACTGCTGACTACCCGCCTGCGCGCCAGGAGCGGTCGAACGAGGGATTTTCCGATACCCACTCTGAAATCCTACCCGATATGACATTGCTATCCATTCCTGCTTGCTGCACAGCCAGCAATTACGCGCCTTACCCTCAATACTTCGACATCTTCAACGCGATCGCCGCAAACAAGTAAACCGGTTATTCCCGGTGACTGATCGTGTCGACTACCGCTAAAGTGTCGTAAGCCCACTGGTGGTGACCATCAGTATAATTTCGGCTAACAGCGAGCAATTACAGAGACTCTTGTCACTCGAGATGAAAATAATCTTCGGAAATCACCTGCGTTCTCTCGTTATGCTCCATATTATCTCTGCAGGCTGGAAGTCGAATGCTATCGTCAAACGCCGTGCGGCACTCAATACAGGAACAGCTGCGAATTGCGCAGTTGGTCGGAGAGCCGATACAGAGTTTCTAGTTTTGCGGGGCCGGGTGTAAGTCGGAGGAGAGCATTACAATTAAGCAGGTCTGCTCGAAACAAAGTTATTTGTACCGGGATGTGGACGAGAGCATTCTCGACGAAATTTGTCAGAGGGAAGTGAGGGACTGGCAAAAACTACGTTCACGGATATCGCCGGGGCGTAGCAAGCTGCGCCCTTTTCTGACCAGGCCTGGCTATCTCGAACGGACTGACGGGGTTTATTCGCGGGAGGGGAGGTTGCCGGTATCCTTTTTATCGGAGCGCAGTAAGGCATCGAGCACAGCATAGCTTCCGTCCGCGATCAGGTCGAAATGCCTTGTGCAGTTTCGCCCTGCCTGCTTGGCAGCATAGAGGGCGGTATCTGCCTGCGCGATGAGTTGATCGCTGCTCGCCTCACTGTTGAATATGGAGGCGGCGCCAAAACTCGCGGTCACAATGCCATGCAGGCGCGGACTTGTTTCGATTAATTGGCGTAGCCGTTCAGCCTGTCGCATTGCCCCGCTGCCATCCGTCTCGGTCAGAATCACTGCGAATTCTTCGCCTCCGTAGCGAGCGACGAAATCGGTGGAACGTGCCTTCTCCTGCAGCATCTGACCGACCTCTTTGAGTACGAGATCGCCTTCAGGATGTCCAAAAGTGTCGTTGTAATGTTTGAATCCATCGACATCGATCATCAGCAGTGAGAGCGGCTGACGGTACCGAATCGCACGCTGTACATCGCGTTCCAACTGTTCGCGGAAGGCGCGTCGATTCCGTAGACCTGTCAGATAATCGGTGGTTGCCAGAGCGCGAAGGGTTTCGTTGCTTCGCTCGAGTTCCGCGTTTTGCACTTCCAGTTCGATTGCGCTCGCGGCAATGCGATCCATCTGTCGGGCGCGTTGCTGCTCGGCGTTTCGGCGATCGGTAATATCGCGCGCCATCCCCTGCCAGCCGATCACACGCCTATTCTCGAGCAGCAGATCGACGTTCTGCCCGAACCATCGCTCTCGTAACACTGCCTCACCTTCATTAACCAGCAGGCGAAATTCGTAATACGTATTGGGTATCCGCTTTCGCAACTGCTCTGCATAAAAAGCTTCTGCTTCAGCCCGATCGCCAGGTTGAAGAAAGGAGCGCAGATTTCTGCCCTGCAGATCGGTTTCCGATAGATTCAGGAGGCGTTGTCCAACCGGATTCAAGTACAGCAAGTTACCCGTTCTGTCCGCGCGATAGAGGATATCGCTCGTCTGCTCGACCATCTGCCGGTAACGCAACTCGCTCCCACGGAGTGCGGCTTCGATACGTCGTCTGGGCGTCACGTCATGGACAACCGAGTGCAGAAGCGGGCGCCCACCGAGCAGGATCGGGCTCGAATAGATTTCGACATCGCGCAGTTCGCCAGTCGTGAGGCGATGCCGAAAAATGAAGTAGCTGCGTTGCTCGAGCTGTGCCTGTTCGAGTTCAGCTTGAACTTGCTGATAGGATAGCGCATTGATATCAGAGATATTACGGCCGCGCAACTGTTCGATCGAGCAGTTATAGAAGGCGGCGGCGGACACGTTGGCGTCCAGAATATAGCCGCTTTGTGGATCGATCAACAGCTGTACCGAAGCGTTTTTTTCGAACATCTGACGGTAGCGTGTCTCTGCTTCGCGTATCTGCAGTTCGATGCTCGCACGCTCGGCTTCCGCACTTTTCAATTTTCTGTTTTCACTACGAAGGGCTTCGAGTTCATGAAGAAACTGTTGCATTAATCTTCCTGTGATCCGCGAAGACGGGAACGGTTCTGAAACCGTTGGAAGTCAAGGCGAGGCGTGGCGCATACAGTGGGAGGCAACAGTATAGACTGCGCTCACGGGATACATTAATGTACCTTTTTTCAAGGAGAATTCGATTGTTATGCACAGAAAAAATGTCGATACAGTCAATAAACCCGTAAGGGTGACAGGTCAGCAACGTACGGGCGGGTCAAATTAACTCGCAGCTAGCGGGTATTGCATTTCCAAAGCGCGTTCATAGCGCCTGTTACCCTTCAAGGAATAAGAATGTATAGAAAAGGATTGGAATTACCAGGAACGCTGGTCGCTGCGACTTATGAAGACAGAAATTTATAGATCTACAGCCCTCAAGCGATGAGACAAAACCAGAGACAGGCAATGCTTCATGGAGGCTTGGAAGCGACCACGAAAACACTGCCTGTCACGATACAACTCAAAGTTCGATACTACTCAGTCGCTGAATATTCGGTATGACATCGACTGCGTATGGTTAGGAAGGCGGCTGACGCCACAGCGGAATCGATTATTACTCTGCGCTGGCGCCAGGTCCTCCACCACCATCTTTCCCACGTCCCCGTCCGCCACCGCCGGGCATTCCCGGCGCGCCTCCAGCGCCTCCAGCGCCACCAGGCTGCCCTGTCCCAAGAAGTTGGAAGACTAGGTCTTCATTGAGGAAGACGAAAATGTTGAATACTTTGTTGTTCAGCAAACCGAATTGTACATGCCGTTTGCGGTTGTAATTCAATGAGATACCCGTGCCCTGACTCATGGTCTGATCGGGCCAGCCATAAGCGGCATAGAGATTGCGTGCTGGATCGCCTAGACCGATGCCGCGGCTCGTTCGCTGACCAAGATAGCGTCCATGCTCACCGATCGCTATCGTACGGCCATCTCGATTAAACACAAACTCGTACGCCAACTCCTGCTTCGGATAGAAGTAAACCCAGATGAATCCCCCGGACTGGGCGAATGTCTCCTCACCAGTAGCATTCGCGCTGCCGTTGAGGCCACCTCCGCCTCCTGCACCAGGCATTCCCCCGCCACCGGGGCGCATCCCAGGCATGCCGCTCGGCATACCAGGCATCCCGGCGGGCATACCGCCGCCACCCGGTCGCATGCCCGGCATGCCACTGGGCATTCCCGGCATTCCCGCTGGCATTCCCCCGCCACCGGGGCGCATCCCAGGCATGCCGCTCGGCATACCAGGCATCCCGGCGGGCATTCCAGGCATCCCTCCTGGCATTCCGGGGCCGCCACCCGGACGCGCTGAAGAAGCTGAATCGGCCGTGTCCAGGAAGCCGCGTATGCCCCCTGTCTGATTGCCGTTTGCGTCAAGGCTGTAAGCCAAATTGACCGATTCACCCATCCGATAAACGCGATTGGGCTGCCCATACATATTGAGCACGGACTTGTACGACGCAAGCATTCGTATACCAAGTAATGATTTTTCGATCACGCCGACATGTGCCGACGCCATACGCGGGCGCGCTTTATGCGTTCCTGCGCCGAGTGACGGTTTCGGGTTCGCCAGCATCAATCCGCTCAGCATCGAGGCGCCGATGAGGACTGCCATTCCATTACGCATTTCGTATCTCCTCCGATCGGCAAGGGCGGCAGTTCCACCGCCCCTGACGCCGACTACGGTTCTATTCTATTTGACAACCCCGAGGGTGATGCCGACGATTTTGTTTTTCAAGCTCTGGAACGCGACACGCTTTTTGTCACCGTAACGCAGCACGACATATTCTCCAACGTGCTCGCCATCGCTGCTCCAGCCGTATTTCTTGAGCACCTGGCCGAGCGTCGATTCGAGTCGGATGCCTTGCGCGGTCTGCGCTAGAATCGGAACTGCGCTTTTTTTCTTGGGATTGTAGCCGTACGCTTGAATCTGGATCACCCGACCGTCTTTATTGAACAGGAAAGCGTAGTGCAATCCAGACTGTGGGTAGTGATACCACCAGGTGCTCTCGAGCGCATTGTCTTCCTGTGCGGCACCGTTCGCTCCTCCCGCTCCGGGCATTCCAGGCATACCCGGCATTCCACCCTCATTGCCGAAACCAGGAGGCATTCCCGGAGCGCCGCCACCGGGCATACCGCCCCCGCCCGGCGCGCCATTGAAACCGGGCAAGCCGCCGCCGGCTCCACCAGGACGCATTCCGGGCATACCGCCGCCACCTGGACGCATTCCTCCGCCCGGTCGCATTCCCGGCATGCCACTCGGCATCCCCGGCATACCGCCGCCACCCGGTCGCATGCCCGGCATGCCACTGGGCATTCCCGGCATTCCCGCTGGCATTCCCCCGCCACCGGGGCGCATCCCAGGCATGCCGCTCGGCATACCAGGCATCCCGGCGGGCATACCAGGCATTCCGGGCATTCCCGCTGGCATACCAGGCATTCCTCCACCGCCTGATTTCGCTGGTCCCTGTGCCTTATCGCTCACAGTTGGGGCGCCGACCTGTATCTCTGTCGGCTGCCCGAACTTCTGGAGCACATCGTTGAATCGCGCCATCAGTCGAATGCCGAGCAGTGAGTTTTCAGGCTTCGGTGTCGGCGGCGCAGCCTGCACGCTGCCAGCAGCCAACGTGGTGAGCGTCGCCAAAATTGCAGCGGTCCCAACACGGCGGGTTCGAATTTGCATTGTCAGTTCCCCTCCCGGAGAGTATTTCATTCGTGTTTAGTGCGATTATACGCGTTCGATTATAGGATCGATGGATGCGTTCTGGACTTGATGGGTAAAAATTATTGCTCAACTCGAAGTGCGCGCCCTGCTGGTCGAAGCGTACGTGTTCTGCCGAATGATGCAACGGGCTAGCAGCCTACCGGCGCCTCGAACAAAAATAAGGAATTACGTTCTGCAGACAGAGAAAACTATTCTCCAACCCATCCGTTATTCTCGCTCGGCTGTCCCGACTCCTGCGTTCGATTTTACGGCAACTGGCTTTTTAGCAACTTTAGAGCAGAAAATCGCATCCGGCATCCATTTTTTGTATGCTCTCGGATTGGATGCCACGCGCTATTCTGCGCGGTGCAAGTTCGCCTCGGCGCGTGCCGCCTGGCGCACGGATTCTTTGGCTGCGGAATAGCGTCTCGCGAGTGCATCGACGGTCGCGAACGAATAGCCTCGTCGGCGAAGCTCTTTGATGATCGTCGGGAGCGCCTGAAGCGTGCTCACCTTGCCGTTATGCATCAGGACAATCGAGCCCGGCCGAACCTGCGCCAGCACTGCATCAGCTACCTGCTGCGCTCCGATTACCTCGGAACCATAGACATCGACGGTCCACATACACGGCGTCAATCCCCAGGTATGGGCGACGGCAGCGACTTTGGGGTTCCAGTTGCCGCCGGGCGGGCGAAGGTAGCGCGGCGTCTTGCCAACGACAGTCTGCACCGCTGCCTGCGTACGCAGTATCTCCTGAGCGATCCGCGTGTCGGACAGCTTCGTCAGGTTGGGATGCGTGTAACTGTGATTGGCGATCTCCATGCCAGCCCGATCGATCTGCCGCGTTAGCTCGGGATACTCCATTACATGCCGCCCGATTACGAAGAAGGTGGCGGGTACCTGCCACTGTGTCAGCACATCGAGCAGCGGCTCGGTAACCCCAGGCTTCGGTCCATCGTCAAAGGTCAGCGCGACCAACTTTTCGTCGTTCAAGCCGCCCCACAGCGTTTCGCCGCAGACGCCGATCCCGCCACAGGAGGCAAGCAAACCATGGATATCGGGGCTGTCCGGGCGCGACCCCGCCGCCCTCGTAAACCATTCACGCGCTGTTGCCATTGCGCCGGAAGCGCGATACGAAGCGCCGAGCGCGTAGGCGAGTGCATAGCGGTCGGGTCGCAGCACCAGCGACTGCCAGAGCGCGGAGCGTACACGGCTCGTCTGCTCCGAGCTGCTGCCGCTGACTTCAGCTGCCAGATCGCGAAGTGAATTGGCTGTCCGCACACGCTTCGTAACGTGATAGATTTCCGAGGCATCCCGGTCGAACAGCGCGATAATCAGTGTGTGCCAGCCGTTTGCGGTCTGTCGCGTGTCCCAGTTGAGTTCATAGGGCGGCACATTGACAAATCCAAGCGACTGCCCGTCGAGCATATAAGATACATAAGCGACACTGGCTGGCGCATTATCGGGTGCGACCTGCACCGTGCCCGAGAGTCCCTTTTGTTTCGGAAGCGCGGCAGCAAGTCCATTGTCGATGGGCAGAGCAGTACCGCCAGCACTCAATGGCTTCGCGGTATCGAAAGTCATCAGGACACCCGACGGTGGCACGATCGGATCGCTTGCGGCGGCGTCCTGTGCGGTCTCCAGCTCGGCGACGGCTTTCTTGCCCCCGCCCTGCCGCATCAGCGACATACCTTTGAGAGCGTGCTGTCCGGGCACAAAAGCGTCGGGCATTCCGCTGTTGTCGGGAAGCGCCATCTGGACGCCGTCGAGCCACTGTACATACTCTCGCGCCAGCAACAGATAGGTCTTATCGCCGCCGTTTTTTTCGGAAGCGGTAAATCTATTCAGTGCGCCAGCCCGGCTGCCCTGAGAGAGCTGTGCGAGACCAAGCCCATATAGTGCGAGGGCATCGTTCGGATCGCCCGTGAGAGCGTTCTCGAAAGCGGTTCGGGCACCATTCCCATCGCCAGCATTCAGGAGTATCGTGCCAGCCAGCGCATTGATCGTCGCGTCGCCCGGCGCAGCGCGGAGCGCAAGGCGGGCATTATGGGCTGCACCAGCTGTATCGTTGAGCGCGAGGCGTACAAGCGCGGCTTCTGCTAGCGAGAGCGGCTGCGATGCGGCAGACGGCGAATCTGCGCCCGAGGTCCGTCGGGGAGCACCCACGCCCACCGTCAGCATCAGCGCAGCAACCATCAGCCGCGATGTCCATCTCTTACTTGTCTTGATCGTATCCCCGTCGATAAGTTCGATTCTGGTGAAATATCTCAAAATTGATTTACTGCCTGTTTTGTCGGTAGATCGGCATGAAAGGTTCACGTGCGTGACGCGAATTCGGATGTCCATGCGATATTTTGCAGGCTAAATCGACGTCCGAACCGATCTGCTTATCAGAAACGATCCTCACGGACGCGCGTCCCGCAGAGCGCTTCGCGCCTCGATGACAACATCAAGCGTCTGTTCGAGTTCTGATCCGATTGCGGCGCTATTCACCCCGTTGTAAGAGGATATTCTGTTTTGCTTTGTTCCTGACGAACCGCTCAGAAGGAACTTGCGTGTTCGTGACCAGACCGTTTGCATCTTGCGAATTCGCGCTGGAAGCAACGTGATCGAGCGCACTACACGCTGCCATAACCGCTGGTTGTCGGCCCTGTTGTCGCGCAAAATCGGCATTCGGCGCGCGGCGATAGTTGCTGCAGATGCCTGCGTGAAAGCAGCGAGATACTTGTCGATTCGCGCTGCATACTGCGCGGGCGTTTCTGCCGGAAGTGGCTGTGCGAGCCGGTACAGATAGACATGCAGTGTCTCGTTCGGACGGCGTAAACCAGTGTCCTCGACCAGCATAAAGCGTACCTGTTCGAGCGAAGCAGCCCAATCATTGATACGCCGCTGGGTCACGAGACTGGCTGTCTTTGTCACACCTGGCGGGATCGTCTGCGCGTTACAGATCACGTTTCCGACCGTCAGCAGCGCCATCAGCAAACTGAGCGTTGCAAATGCTGCGACGGATCTGCTGATGGGTGTGGATTGGACTGGCAAAAATGGAATGGGTCTGTCTGGCGTTCCGCTTGTCCCAGGATTCAAACCCCGGTCTGTCTGGAGTTCCGCCGAGCGTTCTCCGGACGCGATGCTTTTGCATGGTACGGCGAGCGAAATATAGCAGCCCATGAAAGAGTATTTTTTCAAGCGTTCACCAGAGTTCGGCGCTGTCACCACAAATAGACTTGGCTGGCCGCCATTATAACAGCCTTACGCCTATCTGGCAACTACTATTTTGCGGTGCGGTCGAGTCAGATGCGCTGATTACTGATCGGATTCGAGATTTCGTACAGGGTGTGCCTGTTGATACTGCGCCGGGCGACCGGGTGGTCGAGGACTGATGAAGGCAGGAACGCCTGCGCCTGCTTCGCCCTCGTCATCGGATAGCCTGAGAACCCGACGAATGTCTTCTTCCCGTTCGATATATGTGTCATAGGAGAAGACGGAGACGCGCTCTGTTGCGTTGTCTGCCAACACAAGCAGATGTTCGTCCCATCCCGCCGCCCAGATTGTACAGTCTGCCCACGCACGGATTAGAGTCATACTCGGAAACTGATCTTCGGCAAACGCCTCGTAATTGCGTTCGGTAACCCGCATGATGGTGCCCTCCGCGTGCCTCCAGGACTATGAATGCACTTTTAAGCTTTCTCTTTGAGGATACGCTTGCGCACGGGCTTCTCCGTGCTGATCATGCCCGCCTTGCCTTTCGATCGGTTCTCCGCCTTCTCTTTCGCGTCATCGCGCTTCTCCTCCGTGTTGACCGCTTTACGCGCCTGGATACGGATCGGAGTGCCTTCCAGCGGATACGTCAGACGGATCTGGTTTTCGAGGTAACGCTGATAGGAGAAGTGAAGCATCGTGTCGTCGTTGCAGAACATTAGGATCGTCGGCGGCTGGACTCGTGGCATCGTCGAGTAGTAGACCTTGAAGGTGCGGCCGTGATCCATCAGCGGACGACGCTCCGTCGCGTCGCGGATCAGACGGTTCAGTTCGCCCGTCGGGATACGGTGCGCATGATTTTGCGCAGCGGTAAGCGCAGTCTCGATCGCGTAGCGGACTCCGAATTTTTCTGTCGCGGAGATAAAAACGAGTGGCGCATAAGCGAGGAACGGGCAGTCTTTGCGGAAGTCTTCGGTGAATTTTTCGATCTTGGCTTTGTTGGCGTTACGGGGCTTGCCCTTCTGGTAGATGATGCCGGGATCGACGAGGTCCCATTTGTTGACGACGATGATGCAGGCTTTCCCCGCGTCCTGCGCCATGCCCGCCACACGTTTATCGCCATCGAGAACGCCAGTCGAGCCGTCGATTACGACCATGCCAACATTACTGCGTTCGAGAGCTGCCTGCGCGCGCATCACCATATAAAACTCGACGGTGCCCTGGATTTTGCCGCTGCGCCGAATGCCTGCCGTGTCGAGCAAAACCATCTCCTGCCCTTCCCACTCGAAACGCGTGTCGATCGTGTCGCGGGTCGTGCCGGGGATCGGGCTGACGATCACGCGCTCTTCGCCGAGGATCGTGTTCAGCAGCGAGGATTTGCCAACGTTCGGGCGTCCGATGATCGCGAGGCGCACGGCGTCGTCGTTTTCGGGAACGCTGTCGAGGTCGGCGGGGAAGAACTTGACGACGGCATCGAGCACATCGGCGATCCCGTGTCCGTGCGTGGCGGAGGTCGTATAGAGTTCGCCGAGGCCGAGCCCGTAGAACTCTGCTGCATCCATTTGCAGGCGCGGGTTATCGGTTTTGTTGACGATCAGCAGGACCGGACGTGGCGAGGCGCGGAGAACATTGGCGATGTCCTGATCGGTGGAGGTCATGCCATCGGCGGCGTCCACGACGAAGAGAATCACCTCGGCCTCTTCCATTGCGATCTCCGCCTGGAGGCGTACCTGCACAGCGAGCGGGTCGGTCTCATTGAGAATGATACCGCCAGTGTCGATCACGGTGAATTCGATGCCCTGCCATTCGACGTTGTGGTAAAGGCGGTCGCGGGTGATGCCGGGTGTATCTTCAACGATTGCGACGCGGCGACCGATCAGGCGGTTGAACAGGGTGGATTTGCCGACGTTGGGTCTGCCAACGACGGCGACGAGCGGACGGGCCATGAGATATACTCCATTTCAGATGCCCCGTGCGCACGCTGTGAGTTTGGGTCGAGCGGGACTAAAGCCGGGGCGGTGTAAGGCGGCATAAGCGCCGCAAAAATTGGGTTCGCAAGGTTTGTGTTGGCTTCTCGATTGTCATATAGTTGGGAAAAGTCGGGAGAGCACACTATAAACTAGAATGGAAACTTGGTATGATTGTACCATTGGACAAGGAATCCCGTCAAATCAAGCAGTGGTATCGCCTTAGTCACTTTTCCTGTCTCTTCAGGAATGGCAGGGAAAGTACGCTCCGTATTCACTTCCCGATTTTGTATTCTATAATGCCTGGACGATCACGCTCTCAGCAATTTTACAGTGGGAAACTCGGAACAAAAAATTGCGGATGTGACAGGCAAAAGGGAGATCAGATGAGATATCGAGGGGGAAATGCAATGCGGAGATCGATTATTTTAGCAGGCTGTCTCGCAGGTCTTACCCTGCTGGCATATAGATCGGCGCAAACTCCTAAAAAGCAGGTTCGTCTGCTTGATACTGCTCGCGTCGCGCTTCGCTACCACTGGAAATTGATCGATGGCATGTCGTTTCGCTGGGCTTCGGAGCGGAATCTGCTCGTCATTCCGTACCAGTTCGAGAAGCCTGTTCTGCTGCATGATATCCTCACCGGAGAAGAAAAGCCTCTCCCGGCGCTGACGCTCAGCCTGCAAAACCCGTCGGGCGGCAGACTGCTGGACTGGTCTGCATCCCCTCCTCATTGGGCGATGTCCGCCACGATCGGATCACGTCCCGACTACTTTCAGTCTATACACGTTTGTAACCTCGATAGCAAGCAGCAGGTGGAATGGCAGGCTCCTGCGCATTGCAATCAGGCGAGTTTTCACTGGATGGCTGATAATCGACACTGGCTATCTCTCGAAGAAAATCCGGCGACAGGCAATTACACACGTGCCCTGCTTGGCGATATGCAGACGCCGCGCACGCTCACGGAAATCCCTCTATCAGACGACAGTCCATTCAACCAGCTAGATCACAGTATGAACTGTGCTGTTTCTCCACAGCGCATCCTCTCGATCCCCGGACGGTTTTACCAGTCCAATCACCCTGCCGGACATTTAGTCACTCTGTACAAGATCAGCATCGATGGCAAGACGGTGACGGCGAGTCTGAAAACCATCGCCTTGCCTGAAAGGGCGGGGATGCGCGAAGTGGCATTCTCAGCCGATGGCACGAAGATTGCCTGGCGACTGCGATCCGTGTTTCATACGCCCTACAGCACTCTCCAGCCTGCGGGCATACCTGCGGCGCTCAAGACAGCATCTACGTGGAGAGAGGGACCGGCCCGCGCGACCAACAGCATCTGGATCAGCGATGGCGAAGGCGGGCACATGCGCGAAATCGGCTATATCGACGTACCTCTGCGC
Source organism: Chthonomonadales bacterium (assembly GCA_038216735.1). Taxonomy (GTDB): domain Bacteria; phylum Armatimonadota; class Chthonomonadetes; order Chthonomonadales; family Chthonomonadaceae; genus JBBQPY01. The sequence goes on along the minus strand of JBBQPY010000004.1, from coordinate 9,678 downwards.
GAAAATGATCTCGATCCTGCGATTCCCGAACCGCTCTGGACGGATGGCGGGACAGATGAACCCGGGAGTTTGGAATGGCTGCCGGGAGACAAATATCTGAGCCTGTGGATCAAAGATGAGCTCTACCGATTTCCAGCGGTCTGAACTTCGATCTCTCTGCGACGCTCAATTATTCTCCGGTCGAACCTCGTCTATCCACGTTTTGCCGTGCGCTCCCTAGATTACTTTCGTCCCGATGAACCTTACCGCATATCTCGCCGTCGTATGAGCGAAAAGCATGTAAGCAATACAGCGGGATAACGATATCAGGCAACGGTGAACCCCGCAGCCGAAACATGAAGGGAGAGGCGATGAACATTCGGATCGGCACTTCCGGATGGAGTTACGATCACTGGCAGGGTCGGCTCTATCCTGAGCAGACACCCGTCGGAAAGCGGCTTCCCTATTATCTGAACCGCTACGATACCGTCGAGATCAACAGCACCTACTATCGCTGGCCCCGAGATCAGACCTTTATCGGCTGGCACGATAAGCTGCCCGATGGCTTCGTGATGAGCGTAAAAGCCCCGCGTGGGCTCACCCATTACGCCCGTCTGTATGAGCCAGAAGCCTGGTTATCGCGCATACAAGCGGGCATTGCCTGCCTGGGAGATCGGATGGGCGTCTTTCTTGTGCAACTGCCTCCACAGTTCGCCCGCGATGATGCGCGTCTGGACTATTTTCTGAGCGCAGTTCCCGTCGGGCTGAACGTGACCGTCGAGTTCCGGCACCCGAGCTGGCATAACGATACGGTGCTCGATATGCTCGAACGGCACGGCGCTGCCTACTGTGTGATGAGCGGCGCTGAGCTTCCCTGTATCCTGCGTGCCACCGCTCCCTTCGTCTATGTGCGCTTTCACGGTCCGGATCATCATACTATGTACGCGGGATCGTATTCAGACGCTGATCTGCAGTGGTGGGCGGAGCGCATGCGTGAATGGGAAGCGGGAGGGAAGACAGTGTTCGGCTATTTCAATAACGACGGGAATGGCTATGCGCTCGACAATGCGGACACCCTCAAACGGCAGCTGGGTATCTGAGGCTGTAGAAAAACACTTCGAATTTACTTGCTCATTGTGCCCCACAGTGGTATCCTTTACCTTACAGGTAGCGTCACTATTTACCATCCCCCGGAGCCCTCCCTCGAAATCAAGGGGTTACGTGGGAGAACAGCTATCTTGTATCACTATCTTGTATCAATGGATCGCGATCTGTAAGTTGGGAGTCACAAGTATCGATGAGCCGTACGTTCACTTTAAATCCTTTACATGCCAAGCTTTTCCGTACCAATCCTTATAGATGGAGTTTTCTGGGTTCCGCGCTCGCTTTCTTTGGGATACTCGTTTGGAGCGGCGCCTACGGTGCAAATACATCGCGCCAGCCGCAGCTCGAGCAGCGATTCATCAGCACAGTGCGGCCCTTCCTGCAAACCTACTGTCTCTCCTGTCATGGCAAAGACAAGCCGCAGGCACAGCTCGACCTTGCCACTTATACGAGTCTTGCTTCCGTTGCACGGGACTATACGCACTGGGCGCTCGTGATGGAAAAATTGGCGGCCAAACAGATGCCGCCCCCGAACGTCGGAAAGCAGCCCTCCGCCACCCAGCGTGAGGCGGTCATCGCGTGGATCCGTGACGTGCGCCAGTATGAAGCGCAGAGGAATGCCGGCGATCCGGGTCCGGTGCTGGCACGTCGCCTGAGCAACGCGGAGTATGACTACACGATCCGCGACCTTACCGGTCAGGACCTGCGCCCTACCAAAGAATTTCCGGTCGATCCAGCGAATCAGGAAGGCTTCGACAATTCCGGCGAGTCGCTGACCCTTTCGTCCGTGCTGATGAAGAAGTATGTAGGGGCGGCGAAGCAAATTGCCGATCACATAGCGCTGACCTCTCGAGGACTGGAGTTCGCATCGCATCCTGTTCTTGCCGAGACGGATCGCGATAAATATTGCATCCTGCGGATCGTCGATTTCTATAAGCGGCAGCCCACCGATTTCGCGGATTATTTCCTGGCTGCCTGGCGCTATCGACACCGTGCTGCGCTCGGGATACCAAATGCCACACTGCAGACGGTCGCTGCTGGCGCGAAAGTGAGCCCGGCATATCTGGAAACGGTATGGAACACCCTCACGCTCACTGGCGAAAAAGTCGGACCGATCGCCAGACTGCAGGCGATGTGGAATGCACTGCCTGCTCCCGATAAAGAGCTGCCCGACGCAGCGCGCCCTGGCTGCATTGCGATGCGTGAGTGGGTGGTGAAACTGCGCAAAGAGGCTGCATGGCGATTCGACAATCTTCGCGTACCGAATGGGTTCTCCAATGGCGGTCAGTGCTTCGTGCTCTGGAAAGACCGACAGTATGCCTCTCACCGCCGACTTCTATGCCCTGCCGCCCTGCAGGTCGGAGGCGTTCCACGAACCACTACTGTGCCGGTTCGGCGAAAAGGCGGCGTTGCGCAACCGCCGAAGACTGTAGTCGATTCTGTCGATAACGACCTCTTCCTGCCGCAGGATGAGGCGGCTCGCGCTCCCTATATGGCGGCATTCAACCGATTCTGCAGCGTCTTTCCCGACGCGTTCTACATCGCAGAGCGTGGGCGAATGTTCGTCGACGACCCGGGCGATAAGGGCCGTCTCCTCACCGCCGGGCTGCACAACTCGATGGGCTATTTCCGGGACGACAATCCTCTCATGGAGCTAATCCTGGATGAAAATGGCAGACGAGAGCTAAATCGCCTCTGGCTGGATTTCGACATGGTTGCCTTCATTCCCGAGCGCATGCACCTCGAATTCTTCGTCTATGAGCGGGCAGAGGCAGGAACGATCAATGATCCCGAGTTCAATTTTGCGCGCCCGGAGGACAAAGATGCCACGTCGGATGTAAAAATCAAACGGCTGGCCGATCTCTATCTGGCGAAAGCGCGCAAAAACGGCGCGGAACCGCTGACTCTCCAGGCGATCGAAACCCACTTCAAGCTCGTCTCGACGAACATTCGCGCGGCGGAAAAAGCACGGATTGCAGCAGAGCCCGCGCATCTGAAGTCGCTCCTGGATTTTGCTCGCCGGGCCTACCGACGTCCCCTGACCGAGGCGGAACGCACCGATCTGCTGGGATTTTATCAGTCGCTGCGGCAGAAGGAAGGCATGAGTCACGAGGAAGCGATTCGCGACTCGGTGGTCGGCATCCTGATGTCACCGAAGTTCCTGTTCCTGCTCGATGCTGCAGGAATCGACGGCACACCTGCGAAACTGAATACCACCCGACATCTTAGCGCCGTCGCGCTGGGTCATCTCACCGCTCCACCAATGAGCGCCGGGGTGCAGCCGCTCTCGGATTATGCGCTGGCGACTCGGCTGAGCTATTTTCTCTGGTCCAGTCTTCCTGATGAGGAGCTGCTCGCACACGCCGCCGCTGGCGATCTTCATCGCCCTGAAGTGCTGGCGGCGCAGGCGCACCGAATGCTGCTAAACTCACGCATCCGCGCTCTGGCGCTCGAATTCGGCGGCACCTGGCTCGACTTCCGCCGATTCGAAGAGCACAATGCCGTCGACAGGGAGCGGTTTCCCGGCTTCAACGATGACTTGCGCGAGGCGATGTTCGAGGAGCCGCTGCACTTCCTGATGGACACGTTCCAGAAGGACCGTTCCGTCCTGGATATGCTTTACGGCAAACATACCTTCGTGAATGCGGCTCTCGCGCGGCATTATGGAATGACCGATGTAAAGCCTGCAGGCAGCGACTGGGTCCGTGTAGACAATGCCGATCGTTACGGCCGCGGCGGACTGCTCCCGATGGGGGTGTTTCTGACCAAAAACTCGCCCGGCCTGCGCACCAGCCCGGTAAAGCGTGGTAACTGGGTCGTCAAGCGCGTGCTGGGCGAATACATTCCCCCGCCGCCCGCAACCGTCCCGGCGCTCCCAAACGACGAAAGCAAAATGGGCGACCTGACGCTCCGTCAGGCGCTTGCAGCGCATCGTGCCAACCCTGCCTGCGCGGGATGCCATGCGCGATTCGACTCATATGGACTGGTGTTCGAGGGTTATGGCCCAATCGGCGAACTGCGGAGTAAAGACCTCGGCGGTAAGCCTGTAGACGCGCGGGCGCCTTTTCCGAACAGCATCGAGCGTTCCGGTGTGTCGGGCTTGCAGGAATTCATCCGCCAGCGTCGCCAGAAAGATTTTGTCGACACAATTTGCCGCAAACTATTGTCCTACTCATTGGGACGCAGCCTGCAGCCCTCAGACGACGGCATTCTCCTGCAGATGCAGCAGAAATTGACTACGGGCGGTTACCGATTTGGGACGCTCATTGAGACAGTCGTCACGAGCCGACAGTTCCGAACTCGTCGCGCATCGGCAGCATTGGCAAGTAAATAGTCGGTATCATAACGGAAGCTACGCCGGATACAATGGGATAGAACGGATAAAAGAGGAATCAAGCACGATGTCGAAGAGAAATCACCCGGATCGAGACGAATCACAAAAGCCGACTGCCCCACTCTCGCGGCGTATTTTCCTTCGCGGCGCTGGCGTGGTTATGGCGCTGCCCTGGCTAGAATCACTGCCTGTGTGGGGAGCCGCTGCCGAGACGCCACAGGCTGCCAGCACGCCGCCGCGACGCTTCGTCGTTCAGTTCATGGGAACAGGAATCAGCCCGAACCACTGGTGGGCTAAAGGCTCGGGCGCCGACATGATACTGAGCAAAAGCCTGCAGCCACTCGAGCCTTTCAAGACCAAACTCAACGTGATCAACGGGCTATTCAACAAGCCTTCGACCGGCGTCGGGATCCATCCTGGCATGACCGGCAACATCCTTTCGGGAATGCCACTCACCAAAGGCGCCGTCCTGCACGGAGGCGTCAGTGTGGATCAGGTGCTCGCCGCGCATCTCGGTCAGGACACGGTTCAGCCGAGCCTGGTGCTGGCGTGCGAGCAGCCCCTGACAGGCTATCATGAGACGAACTTCTCGATGGCGTACTCCTCGCACATATCCTGGCAGAGCGCGGACTCGCCCGTTCCCACCGAGGTCTATCCCTCGCTGGCATTCGACAGCCTTTTCGAGAACAGCGGCAGTCAGCGACTGGAGAGCATCCTCGATCGCGTGAGCGTGGAAGCCAACGGACTGCGTCGCCGCATCAGCCATGACGACCGCGCCAAGCTGGACGAGTACCTGACGAGCGTCCGTGAGGTCGAGCAGCGCGCTCAGCGAATGCGCGGCGATATGGGCAAAGCCGCCGTCCGAGCGAAGGATAAGGGCAAGACTTTCGCAGGCATGAAACGCCCAGAGAACGGGCTGCCGGAAGACATTCGCGAACACATGCGTCTGATGTGCGATGTGATGGCGCTGGCGATCCAGACTGACAAGACCCGTATTGCCACGATGCTAATGTGCCGCGATCTTTCCGGCCTCTTCTATCCGTTCCTCGGCGTACGCGACTCCCATCATCCAGCGTCCCACCACGATAACTCCGACGATTACGAGCGAATCACGCGATACTACATCAGTCAGCTCGCCTACCTGGCCGGACGCCTGCAGGCGATGCCGGAAGGGACGGGCACGGTACTGGACAACACGTGCCTGCTATGGCTCTCGAATATGTTCTCTGGATCGGTGCATGACAACACGACACTTCCTATTTTGACGATCGGCAGCCTGGGGGGAACATTGGCGACCGGGCGGGTGCTCGATTATAGGGACAAGGGCGACGAAAATCGTAAGTTGTGCAGTCTGTACCTGTCGCTCATGGACAGGATGGGCGTGCATTTACCCCGGTTTGGAGATGCAGATAGCCGTCTCGCGCTTATATAGGAAAGTACCTGACACACGACCAATCTGGATATGCCAGTGCTGGCGACGGCGCGCTAAGCGACTGTGCGGGATCAACTAATCGTTTCTCCGGCTCGTTATTGACCCAGCGGACCCGAAAAATTACGAACACAATGCACAAAGCCGCTTTGCGATTACTGTATAACTGAGTATAGCGCCCGAAAGGAGCGCTTTACCTTTGACGGCCGCAACTTTGGAGGAGCGTGTGGAGCAGTTGGAAAGCAAGCTCCAGCAGATGCAGGAGCAGTTGGCGCAACAGACTTCAGTGAAGAAACAAGGCTGGCGGTGGTTTGTTGGGATCGATGCTGATAACCCCCATTTCGAGGAGGCAGTTCGACTCGGGCAGGAATGGCGCAATGCCGACCGCCCCGATGAAGACGGGACCTCGTAAATGCCGCTGTATCTCCTTGACACCGATCACATGAGTCTACTGCGACGCGGCGGGGCGAACGTCCTGCGTCTCGAGAGGACTGGTCGGTCTGACATACCAGAAGAACTCGACGGATAGCTCCTCCGAGGTTAGCGGAACGCAGCAGCTCTATGAAATGGGGACAAACGATGGGTGAACTGATCAGCAGTGTCTACAAACCGCAAGCCGCATCTCCGACCGCAGGCGGCTATACACGGCTTCCACTGCAGGAGGCACTGCTTATCGTCGGCGGCGGAATCGAAGGGGATGCGAAGGGCAACAGCCTGACGCGCCAGGTCAACATCATGGCTGCCAGCACGCTGCAGGAACTGGCGAATGAAGGGTTTAGCGCGACGCCGGGTGAGATGGGAGAGCAGTTGATCCTTGCGGATGTCGAGATCGACAACCTGCCTGCGGGCGCACAGCTTCAGATAGGGGCGAGCGCCCGGATCGAGGTAATAGAACCGCGCACCGGCTGCGGCAAGTTCGAGCGCTATCAGAGAAAGCTGAAAGAGGAAGCCACCGGCCGGCTGGGAAAGATGTGCCGGGTCGTTGTTGGGGGCACGATCCGCATCGGCGATCCCGTTCATATTGTCACTGCTGCAGTTCCACAATAGATACCACTTTGAAATCGGTTTCTGGTAGAACCCAGTGCCACCGACGTTGCGCCTGATTTACAGTTCAATTTTTCGAACCTATAAGTGCGCGGAAACAGCATACCCACATGAAAACCAACAGGTCTAAAATAGGCGGATCCAAAATCGGAATGGCAGCAAAGTGCGCGGCGCTGACGCTCGCGCTGGGCATCTGCACACTCCTATCGACTGCTAAACCAGCCTGTGCGGACACACCGTTCCTTCAATCCGCCTATCTCTGGACGCAGGCGACCGATACCGACCTCAGCGGCAACGGCGATTGGGGGATGTATAAGGCGTGGCTCGGGGTGTCCCGGCTGGGTGCCGAGTCCGATCCCGGTGGCTGGGGAAGCTGGCCGGACACCACGGAAGGCTGGAACAACGACCACTGGGGCGATCAGCAGACCCGCTATGGAACACGTGTCCTGCCCGACATACTCCTGAGCATCGGCTCGATGCCCTACGACACCACTTCCGGAGCCAGTTGGGATCAAAAAATGGCGTGGGAAGGAAAGCAGTGGCAGCTCGAAGCGGATAACGACCCGACTGTCATGCAGCACTTCGTCAATCTCGGCAACCATATCGTCGACTGGCACTACAAAAGCGTGATCATACGCATGGACTACGAGTTCGACGGCGGCTGGGATCCTTACGGCAACCTGAATGTGATGCCCGGTATGCCCGGGAACTTCATCAAGTCCTGGCAGAATGTTGTGACGACAGTCCGCAAAACCGTCCATGCACGTGACCCGAAAATCAAAGTCAGGTTTCTCTGGAATCCGACGGACAGCAACGTGCAGGTGCAGACCGCGAAGTTCTATCCCGGCGATGTCTATGTAGACTATATCGGCTTCGATAACTACGATTCCGACTATAGCGGGGTCTACAAACCGGGCGTGCAGCCGGACGTGGCGACACAGCAGAAAGCCTGGACGAGCAGCATACTCCCGAGAATTCAATGGTTCGCCGACTTCGCTTCCGCAGCGAACTCCGGCAAGCGCAATGGCGGCGTTGCCGATCGAAGCGTTCCGCTGATCGTTGGCGAATGGGGACTATGGCAGGTTGCTGCGGGCGGGCGCGGAGCGGGCGGCGACGACCCCTCTTACATTCAGAATATGTACGACTGGATGATCACAAATAAGGTGTATATGGAGTGCTACTTCGAGACGCCTGCCGATGGCGTGTCGACGTTATGGCCCGGCGGCTATCCGAAACCAGGCAGCGGTAACCATTCCTGGGGCACAAAAGGGTCTCCGTATCCAAAGGCCGCAGCAAAGTACCGCGCGCTGTTTGGCGGGTCGAAACCCGCACAGACTATACCGACGAAGTCGGCGCACAATACACCAATGAAGTCCGAACGAAAATCCTCAGTAAAGTCAGCACAAAGCGTCGCGATCCTGGGAGGTCATGAATGAAGGAACCGATTCGCATCGGATTGATCGGCGCCGGACAGATCGGCACCAGCCATCTGGAGGCATACAGCACGATACCGGAGGTCGAGGTTGTCGCGGTGAGCGACCTGTTCCCGGAAAAGGTCGATGCGGCACAACACAAATTTTCTATCAAGCGCGGGTACGCGGATTTCGAGAAGATGCTGGAGCGGGACGACATCGACGCGGTCGATGTCTGCGTACACAACAACAAGCACGCTCCCCTGACGATCGCCGCTCTGAAGGCGGGCAAGCACGTCTACTGCGAAAAGCCGATGGCGGGAACCTATCGCGATGCCGCCAACATGCTCGAGACTGCCCGCGAAACAGGACGAATGCTGCATATTCAGATCGGTACGCTCTATGGCGCGGAGACCCGCGCCGCCCGCCGCCTGATTGAAGAAGGGCACCTCGGAAAGATCTATCACGCGCGCTCGTTCGGCTATCGGCGGCGCGGCAGACCCTTCGTCGACGGGTACGGAACCGCGAACTTCGTCGATAAAAGTATCTCTGCTGGAGGCGCGCTTTTCGATATGGGCGTCTACCATATCGCGCAGATCCTCTATCTGATTGGAAACCCGGACGTCCAGAGCGTCACAGGAACCACGCATCAGGAGCTCGATATGTATGAAGAGCGGCGGGCGTTCAGCGGCTACAGCGTCGAGGAGATGGGACTCGGCTGGGTGCGTCTGGCAGACGGAGTCTCGTTCGACATCGAGGAGACCTGGGCAGTGCACCACGATGGGCAGGAGTCGAGCAAGATTCTTGGCAGTCGGGGGGGCATTCGCCTGAATCCGCTGCTCTATTTCTCCAGTCTGAGCGATATGCCTTACAGCGCCAGCTTCGACACGGGCGGCGCCGACAGCCGCTGGCACTCCTGCTTCCCCGAGACAGTATGGTATGACTCCTCGCAGAAGCACTGGGCTGGCGCGCTGCTTGGGCGCGTACCGCTGCTGCCGACCGCAGAGATCGGGCTCAACACCGCGCTGATCAGCGAAGGCATCTATCAGTCGAGCAAAGCCGGGCGTGAACTCACAGTGGACGAAATTCGCACCGCTTCTAAGAGTTCCGCAATCGATCCCTATACTCCAGAAAAAGTGTGGCAAGCACAGTAAATACCCACACTTCTCTCTCCTCAACCCCTCTCCCGAAGCTTCGAGAGACTGGGAGTAAATACTGATGCTCTGGTTGTCTAATAGTTAGTTAGGTAATGTTTTAACAGTTGCGGAATGCGGGTAAAATCGGGGTATGAAAAAACATACCTTTCTTACCCTCACACCCGAACAACGCCAGCAACTCGAAAGCCTGGTGCGCACCGGCCAACAAACGGCCCGCAA